>JBGSTR010000650.1:0-3633 GCA_041736365.1 Chromatiaceae bacterium
GCGCCCGGGCGACGTGGTCACCCGCGTCGGCGACCGGGAGGTCGCTTCCTTCGAGGAGCTGCTCGAAGTGGTTGCCGGTGCCGGCCCCAACGCGGCCGTCGCCCTCGAAGTCTGGCGCGGCAGCGAGCGAATCCGTGCCGAAACGGTGACCGGGGAGCGTCCTCCAGCGCGACAATAGGCCCGGACGCCGGACGTTTAGCCGTATTTTCCTCAATGGATTAGGCGATCTTTCGCGGTTCCACATTTGGCCCGCGTCGCTTAACCTAGCGCGCAGATCAATCATCGGCGCCTAGGCATCCCCAACCATCCGCGGGAACGCCACCGAATCATTCCGACCGGCCGCGCCCCAACCACCAGGGTTTTCAGGAGGTTGTAGGTGTTTCAAGTTCGCATCCATGGTCGCGGTGGGCAGGGCGTGGTTACCGCCGCGGAGCTGCTTTCGGTTGCAGCCTTTCTCGAGGGGCAGTTCTCGCAGGCATTTCCGAGCTTTGGCTCCGAGCGCATGGGCGCGCCGGTCATGGCCTTCTGTCGCCTCGACGACAAGGAGATCCGGCTGCGCGAGCCGGTCATGCAGCCCGATGCACTCATCATCCAAGATCCCGGGCTCCTGCATCAAGTGAACCTCTTCGAGGGCCTGAGCGAAGCCGGCTTCGTGCTCATCAACTCCTCCCGAACCTTGGAAGAGCTCGGCTTGGACGAGCTGCAACGGGATCACCCGGGCTGCAAGGGCTGCACGGTCCCGGCGACCGAGCTCGCGCTCAAGCACGTCGGCCGCGCGGTCCCCAACGCGGCCCTTTTGGGCGGATTCGCGGCCATCACCGGACGCATCGGACTGGAGTCGGTGGAAGCGGCCATTCGCGACAAGTTTCCCGCCCGGGTGGCCGAGGGCAACATCGCCGCCGCCCGCTCCGCGTTCGCCGCCGTCCGCGCCGGAAATTGCTGAGGGATATACCGCCATGCTGAAACAAATCGAGGGATCGCGCGCGGTCGCCGAGGCCATTGCCTTGTGCCGGCCCGAGGTGATTTGCGCCTACCCGATCACGCCCCAGACCCACATCGTGGAGAACCTCGGGGAGATGGTCCGACGCGGCGAGATCGATCGCTGCGAGTACATCAATGTGGAGTCCGAATTCGCGGCCTTGTCGGTCGCCATCGGCGCCAGCGCGGCCGGCGCCAGGGCCTATACCGCCACCGCGAGCCAGGGGATGTTGTTCATGGCCGAGGCGGTCTACAACGCCTCCGGCCTGGGCCTGCCCATCGTCATGACCGTAGGCAATCGCGCCATCGGTGCGCCCATCAACATCTGGAACGACCAGCAAGACAGCATGTCGATGCGCGACGCCGGCTGGATCCAGCTCTACGCGGAGACCAACCAAGAGGCCCTCGATCTACACATCCAGGCGTTCCGGCTGGCCGAGGCGCTATCCGTACCCGTAATGGTCTGCGTGGACGGCTTCATCCTGACCCACGCCTACGACCGCGTGGACATGCCTTCACAGGCACAGGTGGACGCCTTCCTGCCGCCGTTCGAGCCGCGGCAGATCCTCGACCCGAGCCACCCGATCAGCATCGGGGCGATGGTGGGACCCGAGGCCTATACCGAGGTGCGCTATCTCGCCCACTACAAGCAGATGCAGGCGCTGACCTTGATCCCGGAGCTTGCCGAGGAGTTCGAGCAGACCTTCGGGCGCGAATCGGGCGGCCTGGTGCGCGGCTACCAAACCGAGGGCGCCGAGACGCTGGTCGTCTCACTCGGCTCGGTCAACGGCACCATCAAGGACGTCGTCGACGAGCTTCGCGCCGAGGGCATGTCCATCGGCTCGGTGAGCCTATGCTCGTTCCGCCCCTTTCCAATGCGTGCCCTGCGCGACGTCACCAAGGACGCGAAACGCGTCGTGGTGCTCGAAAAATCGCTCGCCGTGGGGATCGGCGGGATCGTTTCGACGAATGTTCGCATGGCCTTGGCCGAGACCGAGACCCCGAGCTACACGGTGATCGCCGGTTTGGGCGGGCGGGCGATTACCCGCGCCTCGCTCCGGGATCTATTTACCAAGGCGCACGGCGACGCCCTCGGCCCCACCACCTTCCTGGACCTCAATCACCGGGTGGTGCACGCCGAGATCGAGCGGCTGGAGCGACAACGGCAATCCGGGCCCACGGCCGAGAACATCCTGCGGGATCTCGGCATGGTGGCGGATCATATCGGATGAGACGCACCGGAGGAGACCCGAGGTGAAGACTTCCCATGTCAAGTTCTATCAGACCGGCACCTTTACGGTGGGCAACCGGCTCCTGGGCGAGACCGAGCGAGCGGTTCAGTCGACCCTGGAGCGCACCAACTCGCTGAACTCCGGTCACCGCGCCTGTCAGGGCTGCGGCGAGGCATTGGGTGCACGCTACGCAATCGACGCGGCGATGCGGGCCACCGACAATCAGCTCATCGCCTGCAACGCCACCGGCTGCTTGGAGGTGTTCTCCACGCCCTATCCCGAGACCTCCTGGCAGATCCCCTGGATTCACTCGTTGTTCGGCAACGCCGCCGCGGTGGCGACCGGCGTGGCGGCGGCGATGAAGGTCAAGGGCCGCGAGGAGGTGCGCGTGGTCGCTCAGGGCGGCGACGGCGGCACCACCGACATCGGCTTCGGCTGCCTGTCCGGGATGTTCGAGCGCAACGACGACGTGCTCTACATCTGCTACGACAACGAGGGCTACATGAACACCGGCGTGCAACGCTCCTCCGCCACGCCGCCCACCGCCCGCACCGCGACAACCATGCCGATCGGCGATCAGCCCGGCAATCAGTTCGGTCAGGGCAAGCACTTGCCCTTGATCGCCATGGCGCACGGCATTCCCTACGTGGCAACGGCCTCCGTGGCGGACCTGCGTGACCTCGAGGACAAGGTTTCGCGTGCGATGACGATTCGCGGCGCGCGTTACATCCACATCCTGGTGCCGTGCCCCCTGGGTTGGGGGTCCGCACCGCAGGACACCATCGCACTGGCGCGCTTCGCCATCGAGTCCGGCCTGTTTCCGGTATTCGAGGCCGAGCACGGCGAAATCACGGGCCGGCGACCGATCCGCCGCAAGGTCCCCGTCGAGGACTATCTGAAACGGCAGAAGCGATTCGCCCACCTCTTCGGCTCGCCCAAGCGGGTGGACCTCATCGCCCGCATCCAGGAGCAGGCGGATCGCAACATCCGCAAATTCGGCCTACTGCCGGCGGAGGCCGTATGACATCGAAGAAGCAGAAGCCGTTCGCGATCACGCTCGATGTCGGCTCCAGCCTCGCCAATCGGACCGGCTCTTGGCGCACCGTCCGTCCGGTCTACGTGGACCGACTGCCGCCCTGCAACGCCACCTGCCCGGCGGGCGAGAATATCCAGCAGTGGCTGTTTCATGCGGAGGAAGGCGGGTACGAGCGGGCATGGCGCGTGCTGATGGCCGACAATCCCTTTCCGGCGGTCATGGGACGTGTCTGTTACCACACCTGCGAGAGCGCCTGTAATCGCGGTCAGCTCGACGAGTCCGTGGGGATCAACGCGGTGGAGCGGTTCCTCGGCGACGAGGCCTTGAAGCGCGGCTGGCGGGTCGCGCCGGAGCGGGCCGAGTCCGGCAAGCGCGTGCTGGTGGTGG
>JBGSTR010000668.1:0-4624 GCA_041736365.1 Chromatiaceae bacterium
GCATGCGCTGCCGGTCGCGGTGCTGAAGCGGATCTTCGGGGTGCTGCTGCTGATCATCGCCGCGCGACTGGCGCTTGGCTGATGGCAACGCGGATGCCCGGGGACTGCGCTCGAAAATGCCGGCGCAGCGTCAGCGGCCGCCATTGAGGCGTAAGCGATGGGCACGGCCTATCGGCCTTTGCCCATCCTACGGTTCTGCGATGTTCGAGCCAATCCAAGGAATTTGATCAAAACGTAGGATGGGCAAAGCGCAGCGTGCCCATCGTGGGGCGCAATCGATGGGCACGGCCTACGGGCCTTTGCCCATCCTACGGTTCTGCGCTCGAAAATGCCGGCGCAGCGTCAGCGGCCACCATCGAGAATCAACCGCCGGTAGGGATAGATCTGGCCGTTTTGGTCGCGCAGGGCCAAGCGGTCTTGATCGAGCGCGAAGTCGAGCTCCAGGCGGAAATCGGCGGCTCGATTCTCCAGCTCGACCCGATCGCCGCTGATGCGCAAGGTTCCGTCGGCGAACCCGCCGTCGGGCGCATAGAGCCGGTAGTTCTCGCCCTGCACGATCAGGAGCCCGCCCCCCGCCGCCTCCCAAACCCCCTCGAGCGGAGAGCCCACCCAGTTCGCGGGCATGCCGGGGACGCTGCCCATATTCGGAAAGGCTCCCATTCCCGGGAAGCTACCCATGCCGGGGAAACTGCCCATCCCCGGGACGCTACCCATGCCGGGGATACTGCCCATCCCTGGAAAGCTGCTCATGCCGGGGAAGCTGCCCATGCCGGGAAAGCCGCCGAAGCCGGACGTCCAGCCCGGCATGCCGAAGGGATTCGGCTGTCCCGCGCTCGAGCCGTACTGACTCGAGCTGGAGCCGGAGCCGCGAAAACCCATCGCGTCCATCATGCGCTCCATGGCGTCGGCCATCGCCTCGGCACCGGTCCGCCCTGCGGCGGGAACGGCCTCCCCCGCCGGCAAGATGAGGCAGATCAAAGCCACCGCCGGAAATGAACGGTACAGAGCACGCATAGTATTCCGATATCTCCGGCGCTTCATGCCGTCACCGGGCGCGCCGGGAACGGCGACCGAGGTGCGGGAGGATTACAAACCTCGATGAATCGACTATAAAGCGTGGGGTGAATCCATCCGCCGCGAAGCCCTGCCGGAATCTCGTCCGGAAATCGCTGCGGGCGATCGGCCGCGACGTCGGCCCGACAAATTACGCACGCCCCGTGCTCTACGGCCCAATGTGATCCAGTCGAACCGAGACCCCGCAGCGACGAAGTGGCGCCCCAGCCTGGGCGAGTTTACCGCGCCGATGGCGCCGCCGCAGTCGTGGAGCATCTCGCTCGAGTCCTGTGGCCGAGGCATCGACAACACTCACATCGACGTTTACCTCGGCGCGAGTTTCCGCAAGCAGGCCACCGAGACGGTCCGCAAGCTGATTCGCGAAGACGTTTCGGCCCGCGGGCGCCGCGTGCCGGAGCATCTGGTGAGCGGCGAGGACCTCGGCGCTTTCCGCGAGCGCTATCTTGACCTGTTCCAACAGGCCGTCGAGCGCCTGCCCCGCAAGGGATCGCTGGATGCACTGGTGCTGCTACAGCTCGCCCTGGTCAAGTTCCTGCTGCGACTGACGGCAAGCGAAATCCAGTCGCTGGAACGCGAGCTCAGGAGCGCTCGACGCGGCGATCCGGTGCCGATCGGGCCTCAGAACCTGGTCCAGTTGAGACATCTGGTCACGGTCACGCGCGAATCGCGCTCGATCCACCGGCGCGTGCTGCAGTTGCTGTTTCGCGAGGTCCGCAAGCTGGAGACCGGGGCGTTGCGGACCCTGCGGTCGTCCGCGATCGACGTCACTTGGCCGATTCCGGACACGGTGCTGTTCAATCCGTTGCTGCCGATCGCGGACCTCGGCGCCGAGCATGCACTGACCGCCGACTACCCGATCACCTGGATCGGCGAGACCGGTTGCGGCGATTGGCTCCCGCGCACGAGCGAGTGTCTCAACAAGGCCTTCGCACCTTTTCTACCCGGATGGATCATCGGAGAAGCGCCGCCGGCAGAAGACGAGCACGCCGACGGCGAGCCCTATGAGCGCACGGACCAGGGCCAGCTTTGCGGTTTCCTTGCCGCCGAGATACTGCTCGCTCGCTTCGTCTCCCGCCGGGAGTATTTGCGCGGGGCCAACTGCTGGATCGATGACCCCGCCAACCTAAGCCTATTCCTGAACGCGAATCCGGATCGCGCCGGGCCCCGGGAATTCGCATTTGCGATGGGCGCTACGACCCGCTGGTCGCACCCGGATTGGCCCGCGTTCAATCGCGAGCTGGTCGAGCAGCTCCATGCCGGACTGCTGGCCGCCGGCTTGCAGCGGCCGATCGAGCTTGCCTACAGCATGAACCGGCTGCGCGGATGGCTCGGGCAAACGCTGCCGCTGCGACTGGTTCAGGACTACCTGGATGGCCGCCTGACGCGGCGCACCCTGGAACAAAGGTTGGCGCTGCTGCGCACGAATTTGGATGCCGGAATCGTGCAACGCGCACTGGAAAAGCTCGCGGCGGGACTGAAGCGCCAGAGTCCGCGCGAGCGCGACGCGCTGCTGGATCGTTACATCGTGGACTTCCTCGGCCTGCGACGCGACCTTAAGCTCGCCTTCAAGACCTTCGAGGCGCTCGACACCATTCGCCTGGTGGAGACCGAGGACGAAACCTGGCTCTCGCGCGCCAACCTGAGTCTGTTCGAATTTCCGTCGCGCGGGGAGAGCGGCCCGCAAATGCGCCGAATCGGCGCCCATGCGGTGATCAAGGCCGACCTGCGTGGATCGACGCTGATTACCGAGGAGCTGCGCGCACGCGGACTGAACCCGGCCTCGCACTTCAGCATCAATTTCTTCGATCCGGTCAATCGGCTGTTGCCCGAGTTCGGCGCCGAGAAGCTGTTCATCGAGGGCGACGCGGTCATCCTCACCCTCTACGAGTATTCGGACGAGGGCCGCAGCTTCCTGATGGCACGCGCCTGCCGCCTGGCCCGCCGGATCCTGCAAGTGGTCACGCTGCAGAACGTGCTCAACCGCAAACACGACTTGCCGGAGCTGGAGCTTGGGCTCGGCATCGCCTTTTCGCGCCGCGAGCCCAACTTCCTATACGACGACGGGCGCCGCATCATGATCTCCAACGCCATCAGCCGCGCGGACCGGCTGTCCTCTTGCTCATCGCTGCTGCGGCGCACCGGTTTCCAGCCGACGAACCCGGAGTTCCGGGTGGCGGTGGTGCGCGACACGGTCGGCGGGAGTCGCGCGGAGCCCAGCCGCGATCTGTTGAGCTACAACGTCAACGGCATCGTCATCGACGACACGGCGTTTCTGCGCCTGCACGAGGAAATCCCCCTGCAGCAACTGCGTCTCCCGCTCGGCGAGTCCCCGGAGAGCCTGTTTTTCGTCGGTCACTACCCCGACACCGCGGGGCGGACACACTGGCTGGTGGTGCGCCACGCGCCGGTGTGCGACTGGTACGGCGACACGTTGGGACCCCACGACGCGGAGCGACGGCACTACTTCGAGCTGATCGTCGACGAGATCCTCGCCGCGAGGGTGCGCAAACTACTCCAGGCGGCGCATCACTCAACGGAGTTGGACAGCACCGAGCAGGAGCTGCCGCCGAGGGACGCGGATTGATTGAACGCGTTCGCCGCGCGGACCATCGATAGCCCGCTGCCCCTCCCGTATTCCTCCGATTTTCAGCGCGGCGCCGCAACGGCAAGGTCCGCCGCCGACGCGGGCTCCGAGGGGGTTCGGAAAAAAGACTCGGCAGGCACGGGCCCCAGCAGACTGGAAAGCCGCAAGGCCGGCAAGCCAAGGCGCGCACGGTAGATCACCCGATAGGCAAGCACCCGCTCGACATAGCCTCGAGTCTCCGCGAACGGAATCGCGACAATCCACAGATCCGCGTCGGTACATTCCTCGGGCAACCAACGAGCCACGCGGTTCGGTCCGGCGTTGTAGGCGGCGGTGGCAAGCGCCGGATGACCGAACCGGTCGCTCATCTTGGCCAGGTAGCTGCTGCCGAGTGCAATGTTGACCGCCGGATCGAGCAAGGTTGTTCGCGAGGGCGGATCCAGGCCGACTTCCGCCGCCACTTCACTCGCCGTGCGCGGCATCAGCTGCATCAGGCCCAACGCCCCGGCGGGCGAGGCAATGGTCCGGGCAAACACGCTCTCCTGGCGGATGACTGCGAAGATCCAATCCGGCGCAAGCCCGGTCTGCCAGGATTGCTCGGCGACCAGCTCGCGGTAGGCGAGCGGGAAACGCAGCCGCAGGTCGTCCCAGTATCCGGTGCGCGCCAGCGTGAATACCGCCTGGTCATGCCAACCGAGCGCCTGGGCAACCCGGGCGGCGGCCATTAGCTCCGCCTCGTTCATGTCCCTGGTCAGAAACAGCCACTCGCGGCGCATATCGGTCTCGCGACCGAGTCGGCGCAGTTGCAGGATGCGGGTCACCGCGGCGCTGTCGGCGATGCGCTCGACCAGCTCCGGCTTCGCCGGTGCGACCACGTCACTCAAGTGATACGGGCGCCCGATCCGGTCCGCGGCCAACAAGCCCCAGAAGCTGCGCTGCTCGGCCGCGCGGGCGTAGGAGGCGCGG
>JBGSTR010000672.1:0-3721 GCA_041736365.1 Chromatiaceae bacterium
TGCGCCCCTGGCGGTCCCGCCGCGGCCATCTGCGGCATCGTCGCGGGCGCGGCGGCCTGGCTCGCCGTGGACAAGGCGCTGGTGGAGATCGACGAGAGCAGGCTCCGCGAGCAAATGCGCAGCGAGATTCTGGAGACACTCGAGGCCCAGAAGCCGCTGCTGGCCGCGGCGCTCAACGAGCGTCACGCCCGGGACATCGATGCCACCGCCGTACAGCTCCAGGAGGGAGTGGAAAGGGTGTTCATCCCGGCGCGGGACGGGCTGTAACGCGCCAACCTCCGACCTCCAATCTTCAGTTGCCGGCCGCGGTGTGTAATCGCAACGTCGGGATTGCGACCGAGCGCACGCAACCGGCCCGATTGAAATCCCAGCCTTTGCGCAATCGCATTCACTGGGTTTCCTCCATCCCTTATTCTCTTTCGCGCCGACACGGCCGTGGTCCGGCAACCGCATGCGCGCAATCATTGGCGGACGCGGACAAGCCTCCCCGGCGCCTCGACCGCGTCTCGACGAACCCGCGCAATACTTGGATTCACCGGAGCACAGACCATGCTCGACAGCACGATGATCGAATTGTCCCGCTGGCAATTCGCCTCGACCGCCCTCTACCACTTCCTGTTCGTGCCGCTGACCCTGGGCCTGTCCTGGATTCTGGTGATCATGGAGTCCGTCTACGTCATGACGGGCCGCGAGATCTATCGCGACATGACCAAGTTCTGGGGCAAATTGTTCGGTATCAATTTCGCCCTCGGGGTGACGACCGGACTCACCATGGAGTTCCAGTTCGGCACCAACTGGGCCTACTACAGCCACTATGTCGGCGATGTCTTCGGTGCGCCGCTGGCGATCGAGGGGCTGATGGCCTTCTTCCTGGAATCCACCTTTATCGGCCTGTTCTTCCTCGGCTGGGAGCGGCTGAGCAAGCGCCAGCATCTGGCCGTGACCTTCTTGATGGCCTTCGGCTCGAACCTGTCGGCCCTGTGGATACTCATCGCCAACGGGTGGATGCAGAATCCGGTTGGCTCGGAGTTCAGCTACGAGACTATGCGCATGGAGATGCAGAGCTTCAGCGAGCTGCTGCTCAACCCGGTCGCGCAGGTGAAGTTCGTGCATACCGTGGCCGCGGGCTACGTCACGGCCTCGATGTTCGTGCTCGGAATCAGCTCCTGGTACATGCTGAAGGGCCGCGACATGGCCTTCGCGAAACGCTCGTTTGCGGTCGCGGTCGGATTTGGCCTGGCCTCGATTCTTTCGGTGATCCTGCTGGGCGACGAGTCGGGTTACGAGGTCGGCGACGTGCAGAAGGTCAAGCTGGCGGCCATCGAGGCCGAGTGGGAGACCGAGCCTGCACCCGCCGCATTTACCCTGATCGGCTTCCCAAGCAACGAGGACGAGGAAACCCACGGTGCGATCAAGATCCCCTATCTGCTCGGGCTGATCGCCAAACGCTCCTTGACCGAGGAGGTCCCGGGTCTCAAGGACCTGATGCGGCAGCACGAAATCCGTATCCGCAGCGGCATGGTGGCGTACGAGTATCTGCAACACCTGCGCCGTGGCGAGAATACCCCCGCCTATCGTGCGTCGTTCGAGGAGCATAAGGACGACCTCGGCTATGGTCTGCTGCTCAAGCGCTACACCGAAAACCCGGCCGAGGCCACGGAGGCGCAGATCCAACAGGCGGTGAAGGACTCGATTCCGCAAGTCGCACCGGTGTTCTGGACCTTCCGGATCATGGTCGCGGCGGGGGTGTGGATGCTGCTGTTGATGGTGACCGGCTTCTACTTCAACGCCAAGCGCGTGATCGAGCACAAGCGCTGGCTGTTGAGGCTGTTCGTGTTGAGCATCCCGGTGCCCTGGATCGCGGTCGAGACCGGCTGGTTCGTCGCCGAATTCGGCCGCCAGCCTTGGGCCATCGGCGAGGTGCTGCCGACCAGCATCGCGGCCTCGAGCCTCACCACCGGCGACTTGATCATGAGCCTGAGCGGCTTCTTCGTGTTCTACAGCCTGCTGTTCATCATCGAGATCTTCCTGATGATCAAGTTCAGCCGTCAGGGGCCGAGCTCGTTGCACACCGGTCGCTATCACCATGAGCGCAATGGCGCGGGCGAGAAGCACACGGCCGGCGCCGGTGGAGCGACACCCGCCACGGCACCGCATCAAAGCGAGTCCGGAAACTGAGACAGCGACCTCGGGAGACACTGAAATGGCCCTTGATTACGAAGTCCTGAAGTTCATCTGGTGGGCACTCGTGGGGGTGCTGCTGATCGGTTTCGCCGTCACCGACGGCATGGACATGGGAGTCGGCACCCTGCTGCCGTTCGTCGCCAAAAACGACGCCGAGCGACGGGTGGTCATCAACACCATCGGGCCGCACTGGGACGGCAACCAGGTCTGGCTGATCACCGCCGGCGGCGCGATATTCGCGGCCTGGCCGCTGGTCTACGCGACCGCCTTCTCGGGCTTCTATTTCGCCATGCTGCTGGCGCTGTTCGCGCTGTTCTTCCGCCCGGTCGGGTTCGACTATCGCAGCAAGATCGAAGACCCGCGCTGGCGCAGCGCCTGGGATTGGGGGCTGTTCATTGGCGGCGCGGTGCCCGCGCTGGTATTCGGGATCGCCTTCGGCAATCTGCTGCAGGGCGTGCCTTTCCACCTCGATGAGCTGCTGCGCTCCTATTACACCGGCAGCTTCTTCGGCTTGCTCAATCCCTTTGCGCTGCTCGCCGGCGTGGTCAGTCTGGGAATGGTGACCATGCATGGCGCCGTGTGGCTGCAGGCGCGCACGGAGGACCCAATTGCCGGCCGTTCGAAGATCTGGGTCAAGCGCGTGGGCCTGCTGACCATCGCCGCCTTCGCGCTCGCGGGCGTGTGGCTGAGCATGGGGATCGACGGCTTCCGCGTGGTCTCGATGCCGGCCCTGGACGCCCAGCCAAATCCGTTGACCAAAGAGGTGGTGATCGAGGCGGGTGCCTGGCTCGCGAACTATCGCCAGTATCCGTGGACGCTGACGCTGCCGATCCTGGGATTCGCGGGCCTGTGCGGGGCGATCCTGCTCTCCATCGCCGATCGGCCCGGGCTCGGTCTGATCGCCAGCAGCCTGGGGCTGGCAGGCATCATTCTCACCGCGGGCGCGACCATGTTCCCGTTCATCATGCCCTCCAGCACCAATCCGTCCTCCAGCCTGATCGCCTGGGACGCGGTGTCGAGCCACCTGACGCTGACGGTTATGTTCTGGGCCGCGGTGATCTTCGTTCCAATCATCATCGCCTACACCACCTGGACCTACCGCAAGATGTGGCGCCGGGTCACGGTCGCCGAGATCAAGGCCCAGGAGCACCTGGCGTACTGAGCGCTGCCGAGGCGGGGCGAGCGCCAAGATGGTGGGCGCCCCGCCGCTGCCGAATTGAACCGAACTCTGGAGAATACGATGTGGTATTTCGCCTGGATCCTCGGGGTGCTGCTGGCGCTGGCCTTCGGCATCATCAATGTCATGTGGTACGAGTCCGAGCAGTTTATGGGGCCTGCCGGAGACGACGTACCCTCCTGAGCCTTCGTCGAACCCCCCGGCTTTCTTTGGCAGGGGGAATCCCCGGTGCCGGTTCTCGTGGGTGAGCCCGGCGCCGGAGTGGCGACCACCCCTTGGCGATGGCTGATCCATCGCCAATCGGCTTCCGAGCACAAGACTCCCCGCCACCCAAACTGTCCGCGCCGCACCCGGCGGCGC
>JBGSTR010000692.1:0-2553 GCA_041736365.1 Chromatiaceae bacterium
CCGCGCCGCAGGCTGTGCACCGCCGCGACGTCGCCGCGCCTCACGTGGGCCAGCAAAGAGCCGATGGAAATCATCGCCGGCGAGATGGCGATGTCGATCAGATCCGACTGCACCACCTCCGCATAGACCTTGCGGTTGATCAGAGCCAGCACCCGCCGCGCACCGAGCGACTTCGCCAGCAACGCCGCCATGATGTTGTTCTCGTCGTCGTTGGTCAGCGCGAGGAAGAAATCCATGTCGCGGATGCTCTCGGCGACCAACAGGGTCTCGTCGGTCGCCTCGCCCTGGAGCACCAACGTGTCGGCGAGCTCGGACCCGAGGTGCTTGGCGCGGCGCTCGTCGCGCTCGATCAGCTTGACGTGGTATTTCCCTTGGGTCGCCGCCGCCAGGCGGTAGCCGATATTGCCGCCGCCCGCGATCATGATGCGCCGACACGGCTTGTCGATGTGCCTGAGCTCGCTCATGACCGGTCGGATATCCCGGGTGGCGGCGAGCACGAATACCTCGTCGCCGACCTCCACCACGGTGTCGCCCTCGGGGATGATCGCCTGATCCCGGCGATAGATGGCCGCCACCCGCGCATCCAGGTTCGGCAGGTGCCTGCGGATGTCCATCAGCGGGTGACCGATCAGCGGCCCGCCCTCGACCGCGCGCGCGGCGATCAGACTGACGATGCCGCGGGCAAACTCGAGCACCTGCAGCGCCTCCGGGACCTCGATCAGCTTGACGATGTGATCGGTGACGATCTGCTCGGGACAGATGCTGAAATCCACCGCGAAGTTGTTGGCGTCGAGCAGACGCGGGATCTCGGTGTAGTCCGACGAGCGCAGGCGCGCGATCTTGCGCGGGGTGTGGAACAGGGTGGCGGCGGTGCGGCACGCGCACAGGTTGGTCTGGTCGCTCGCCGTGACCGCGATCAGAAGATCCGCATCCTCCGCACCGGCCTGTTTGAGGACCGACGGCAAGGCCGCGTTGCCGGCCACGGTGCGGATGTCGAGACGATCCTGCAGATAGCTCAGGCGTGCGACGTCGCAGTCCACGACGGTGATGTCGTTGGCCTCGTTGGACAGATTCTCCGCGACGGAGCTGCCGACTTGGCCGGCGCCCAGGATGATGATTTTCACGGGGGTGGGCCACCGCATTTTGCTTAAAGGAAAGTCGGGTTCAATGCCTTCCCGGCACTGGATCCGCTCGCGGTCCGCGAGGCGCGACTCCCGGACGGCTCCATTCTCAAGCGGCTAAGACGCTCGAAATCGCCGGGCCGGCCTGGCCCGGAGGAAAAACGCTATAGGTCGGCGTGTCCTTGACGGAGACGCAATATACTGCGGATCGGCGACTTTCGGTGAAGGCGATTCGTCGCGCTGTCGACCTGGACCCGACGCAAGATTACAACGGGCGAGCGGCGGGTCCTCCCGCGGTCTATTCAGCCGCGCATCCGTCGCCATTGACACCGCGCGGACCGGTCGTAGACTGCCGCTTCAATCGCGAGCGGACGGCTCGATCACGTTGCTCCTTATCCACCGACCGAGTTCCCGACGATGCGATTACTCGCCCCGGCCACCGGACTTATCGCACTGCTGCTGATCGGGTGTGCGGATCGCGAGCCGCCCGTTGCCGGCCAGCCGCCGGACATGGATACCGTCGCGCCGGTCTTGTCCGCGGCGGCGCTCGCGGCTTTTTCGCCGAAGGTCGGTCAGGTGCTCTACGTTCCAGCCTACTCCAGCATCTACAACGCAACCGCCCACGGCAAGATGCTGCTGACGGTCACCCTCGGCGTCCACAACACCGATCCGGACCACGCCATCGTGCTGCGTTCGGTGCGCTATTACGACACATCCGGGAAGTTGATTCGGGAGCCGGTGCCGGCGGCGCGCGTGCTGTCGCCGCTCGCCACCTTCGAGCACGTCGTCGATCTGACCGACGACAGTGGCGGATCGGGCGCCAACTTCCTGGTCGAGTGGGCCGCGGACGCGACAAACGTCGCGGCGCCGCTGGTGGAAACCGTGAACGTGGAGACCCTCTCCGGGCACGGTGTTTCCTTTACCTCCCGGGCGGTGGTGGTGCGGACGCTGGACGGAGACGCCGCCGCCGGTAAGATCGGGACACCGTAGGCCTACCGATCGAGCGCCGCGGACTCACGATACGCCAGTCGAGGGCGCTCCGGCCGATGGGGACAGAGTGCCGTGCTTGGCGGCCTAGGTAGCGGGACCTGCGTTGCGGTTGTGTTTCACACAGCCGGATCCTGTGGCGCGAACTCCTTGGTGTAACGGTCGACGCTCTCGACGGTTCCGCACACGAACAGGCAATCGCCCGCCGCGACTCGGAACGCCGGCTCGAACTGCACGAACACCCGGGCGTCGCGCTCCACCGCAACCACGGCCGCGCCGGTACGCTCGCGCACGTTGGCGCGCCAGGGGTGGGCGCCGACCAGAGTCCCCGGGACCACGCGGGCGAACTTGAGTCGTTGCTCGACCGAAACCGCGTGTTTCCCCAGCAGATGGTAGGCGAGGATCTGCCCGGCAACCTGACCCATCGAGAGCACGAAGTCGGCGC
>JBGSTR010000696.1:0-2908 GCA_041736365.1 Chromatiaceae bacterium
GCGGTGGACCGTGCCCGCCGGCGCTGGGACGCGGAGCAGACGCTGCGCGAGTGGAGTCTCAAAGCGGGCTCGGATCTGGTGATCCTGCGCGTGGCGGGGATCTATGGCCCCGGGCGACTCCCGCTCGATCGACTCCGAGCAGGCGCGCCGCTGGTGCGGGTCGAGGAGTCGCCGTTTACCAACCGCATACACGTGGACGACCTTGTGAGCGCCTGCCGCGCCGCCATGCAACGCGGAACGAGCGGGCGCGTCTACAATGCGTGCGACGGTAATCCGAGCACCATGACCGACTATTTTCTCGCAGTCGCCGATGCCGCCGCTCTCCCGCGACCGCCGCTGATCCCGATGGCGGACGCGGCAGACCGGATCTCGGAGGGAATGCTGTCCTATCTCGGCGAGTCGCGCCGGCTTGCCAACCGCAGGTTGGTCGACGAGCTGGGGGTAGTGCTGAAGTTTCCGACGCTCGCCGACGGACTGCGCGCTATATTCGCGCCGCCGTCTTGACTCGGTGACCCAGAGAGGCTGGAATGCCGGTTTGCCGCCGGGCAATGCGAGCTTCTTCGCGACCCCGCGGGCACCCTCGCGCGAGCCGTCCTGACCGGTGCCTAGACGGATGCCGTCCCAAAAATCCAAAAAAGGAGACTTCACCATGACACGATTCCGCCGCTTCACGATCCGGGCCGGCTTGCTGCTGGCCGGCACCGCACTTGCGACCGCCGCCCTGGCCTTGGACGAGAGCAATTTTAAGTACGAGACGACCAAGGACCTCTACCAGGTCTGCTCGGCCCAGGGCGAGGGTGAGGGCGTCGCCGAGGCGCAGCTCGCATGCACCGCGTTCGTCGAGGCAACCGTGCAGTACCACGATGCGGTGAGCGATCGCAAGAAGATGAAACGCCTGATTTGCTATCCGAGCACGGCCACCATTGCCGATGCGAAGAGTACGTTCGTCGCCTGGGGCGCCAAGAATGCCGCCGACGACAAGCTGATGGGAGAGCTGCCGGTAGTCGGCCTCGTACGCTCGCTCGCCGCGGCTTATCCCTGCAAGTAAACCAACCTCCGGCTTGACGCTCGTTGCACCCCGGCCGCGGGTCGTTGGTTCGGAACCACTTCTCGCATGATGAATTTCGCGGAGATAGAGATGAATATGAAAGCGATTGCCGTTCCGCTCTTTGCCGCCGCCATTGCCATGACAATCGTTGGCTGCGGCACTACCTCGCGCTCCCGCACCGCCAGCGGCACGGGCCTCGGCGCTGCAACCGGCGCGATCATTGGCTCGTTCAGCGGGAATGCGGGCACTGGTGCCCTCGTGGGTGCGGGTGTCGGCGCGCTCGGCGGCGTGCTCTACGACGAGCACCAGCGCGGTAGCTTCGAGTAGCTGGACCTCGGCGGCGGTTTGCCCCGAGCGACCGCCGCGCAGGCCTAGTGTCTAGGCTGGACGCAGGTTCCCCCCTGGACCGGTCACTCCCATGGCCCTGCTCCTAACCGATTTTCTCGCTGCCCTGTGGCAGGTCCTGTTGGAGCTGTCGCCGTCGCTGCTGCTCGGGCTGCTGATCGCCGGCTTGATGCATGTGTACCTGCCGAGCGGATTCATCCACCGCGGGCTCAGCCGCGGCGATCTGCGAAGTGTCGTCCGCGCGTCCCTGATCGGCGTGCCGTTGCCCCTGTGCTCGTGCGGCGTGATTCCCACCGCACTCGGCCTGCGCAATGAGGGCGCCTCCAAGGGGGCGACTACCGCCTTCATGATCAGCACGCCGCAGACCGGCGTCGATTCAATCCTGGTTAGCGCCGCCTTTCTCGGCTGGCCCTTTGCGTTGTTCAAGGTGGTTGCCGCCTTCATCACCGGTTTGATTGGCGGCGTGCTGGCCAATCGCGTGTCGGAGCCGGACCCCGTGCCCGTGCCCGCCGCGGACGTCGCGGAGGACGGAGAGCGCGAACGCGGTCTCGTGCCGGTTCTGCGTTACGCGGTGTTCGACCTGCTCGGCGCGATTGATCTATGGATTCTGGGTGGGGTGCTGGTCGCGGCGCTGATCAGTGTCCTGCTTCCGGCGGACTATTTTGCCTCGCAAACCTGGTCACAGGGCTTGCTCGGCATGTTGGTCGTGCTCGCAATCTCGCTGCCGCTGTACGTGTGCACCACAGGATCCGTGCCCATCGCCGCCACACTAATCGCAACCGGTCTGCCCGCGGGTTCCGCGCTGGTGTTTCTGATGGCCGGTCCGGCGACCAACGTGGCGACGTTCGGCGCCGTCTATCGGGCCCTCGGCGGCCGCATCCTGGCCGTGTATCTCGGCACCGTGGTGGCCATGAGCATGCTCTTCGGCCTGCTGTTTCAGAATCTGATCGCCGGCGGCCCCGCCCCGTTGCATCACGCTCACGCGCACGGTGCCAGCCTGCTCGGCACGGTTAGCGCACTGGTGCTGCTGTCGCTGATGGCCCTGCTCGGCGCGCACCGGCTGCGGCGGAGACTCTCGGCGTCGACCGCGGCGGATGCCGACCTGACCCTCCGCGTCGACGGTATGTCCTGCCAGCACTGCGTCGCGAGCGTCAAACGTGCCCTGGAGGGTTGCGACGCCGTGTCCGAGGCGATTCCCGACCTGGGCTCCGGCTTGGTTCGGGTGCGCGGCGATCACCTCGACGTAAGCGCGCTGACGGCGGCGGTTCACAAGGCCGGATTTCGGGTCGGCGAGCAGCCTTAGCCTGTTCCGCGCGCTGATTCTCAATTTTGCCGTTTCGCCGCTGTTGACGCCCCGTTTGCGATCCACTAATTTCGCCGCTGAGTGCCACGCCGCCGACGGGCAGGTTCCGAATCGCCGAAGTCAGAACACGCGTCATCGTAATCCTGCGGAACCGATCCGGGCGCATCCGCGCGACCCGAGCCCGACCCAGCCCCCGGCGAGCCAGCCCGGGC
>JBGSTR010000725.1:0-7382 GCA_041736365.1 Chromatiaceae bacterium
ATGCCGTTCCGCTCGCGCCGTGAGTCCGCCAGCGAGAGGATCTGATCAAAACGTAGGATGGGCAAAGCGCAGCGTGACCATGCCCATCGTGGGGCGCAAGCGATGGGCACGGCCTATCGGCCTTTGCCCATCCTACGGTTCCTGGCGACCGGCGACGGACGCCGTTCCGCTCGGGCCGCGAGCCCGCTGGCTAAGGAGTCGAGCCCATTACCGCACACATCCACGGTCACGGATTCGTGATCGCATAGACCATGTCGCCAACGAAGCGCTTGAACGATTCATTCTCGACAAACTGCTTGTAGACCTGCGTGTCGTCCTTGAGGAGAAGCTGCATCACCTTGCCGAGCGCCTGGTCGTGCGCCATGCGCGCGGTGCGCGGGGTGTTCTCCTTCGCATTCCGGTAGGCCGTATCGGCGGCGACCTTCGGTGCGATGTCTTCGCGGATGCGTTTGGCCACCCGATCGATGTCGGTGAACAGGGTGCCGAACTGGTCGTTGAACGTCTTCAGGATGTTGCTCAGACCGGACCGCTCGGCACGCGCCGCGCCCCGGCGCAGCTCGTCGACATGGTGGTCGAGGTCGGCCGTCGCCAGCCGTGGACCCTGGCGGGGGCGTTCGAGGTTCCGGCGCAGACCGGCTCGGAGGCGCGCGCGCGGCTGCAGGAATCGTTGTTGGAGTCGGACGACCTCATGGGCCACCCCGGATGGCGCGGTTGTCTGCGCGAGCACGTAGGCAAGCAGATGCCCGCCTTCGAGGCGCTGATGGAGTCCGCGCGGAAGATGGTTTCGGCATGAGCATCATCAGCATACGTTGGGCTGGCCCGGTGATGTCGCTCGCCGGCCCGCGTATCGATGCCTACGCCTCATCGCAGCCGATCCCCTCGCCCTCCATGGTGGCGGGACTCATCGGAGCAGCGCTCGGAATTTGGGGAGGCGACAAGGCCCTCTCTGCCATTCGAGGGAGGCTGCGCTACGCCGTGGTGGTTCACCGGCCGGGTATCGAATCCATCGACTACCAGACGGCGGACCTGACCACGGCGCAGATGACCGGTCCCATGTGGTGGCGCGACGGGACGGGGCGCGTCGGCACGATGACCCGGCTCGGCGGCGGATCCGATACCTCCGAGCAGTGGCGCCCCGTGCGACATGACGCCGACATGACCCTGGTGGTGGAGATCATGGCTGGATCGCCCTACAGCGCGGAGCAGACCCTGGCGGGACTCGACGAGCCGGTTTTCCCGCTCTACCTCGGGCGCTCGTTCTGCACGCCCGGATGCCGGATGGCGGGCGAGGTGCTCAATTCCGACGATCTCGCCGAGGCGTCCGGAATGGTCGGCAATGGCACCGTTTATCTGCCGCAGGAGGTGTCGGCACCGACGCTCGGAGATCTGTTTGTCGAGGCGCTGTCCAGGGACGGTGAGACCACACGTTACGTGGTGCGATGATCGATTTCGTGTTTTAAGTATTTGGATCAAGGTTTTACATGGAAGGGTCTCTCCCCCGTGCGCGGGGGTTCACCAACCGCTCGACGGCGAGTTTCTGCGCCACTACTTAATGTCTCTCCCCCGTGCGCGGGGGTTCACCCCTGATTCTCGAGGCGGGCGAGCTGGGGCTGGAGTCTCTCCCCCGTGCGCGGGGGTTCACCAGCATCTCCTGCTTTGTGCCATAGACCCTGACAGTCTCTCCCCCGTGCGCGGGGGTTCACCTGACGCCGACGGTGACACCGCGCCATTGCTCGGGTCTCTCCCCCGTGCGCGGGGGTTCACCTTGCTCGGCAGTTCTTGCGGTGCCGAGAAACCAGTCTCTCCCCCGTGCGCGGGGGGTTCATGCGCTGGACCCACGCGGGGCTCGAAGCCCAGCGGCCAGCTCGCCGAGCTCGCGGCACGGCTCCGCTTCTCGCCCCATTCGCGTGGATTCATCAGCGTAGAGGAGCTTCCGCCTCGCGAATTTCTATACCATTCGCGAGATCGTCAGGAATTTGGAGACATGAACCGTGCTGCTCGCCAAGTCGAATCCGCCGCGTCGTACGTCGACCACAGCATCGATGTCGCCGACGCAGCAGCCCTGCGCCTGCGTGACCCCGTGCTGCGGGCGCGCCTGTCGTCGGCTTCAGGGATACCGATCACCGACGTCCACGCAGCCGGATTCAGCGTTCTCGCGGGTGTGCACGACATCGGAAAGATCGGCTCCGGGTTCCAGCGCATGCTTCAGGGCGAGCGCACGGCATGGCGGCACGTAGCTGGAGGTCTCGATGCTACTCCAGTGCTGCAATCGGAGATTCGCGACCTCCTGTCCTGGTGGTCCGATCCGGCTGCGGCCCTTTACGCATCCATCTGTCACCACGGCGGGCCGGTCGCGAAGCGCGACGTACGAGCGCAGGCGGCGATCGTCGGCGAGCACATCGGCGAGGAATCGATCGATGGCTTGCGAGAGCTACTCCGCGCCCTCCGCGATCGATACGCGTCTGCGTGGGAGGATGCCGCCATGATCCCGTGGACGCCGGCCCTCGATCACTTGCTCGCCGGCATCATCATGGGTGCCGATTGGCTTGGATCGGGTGCCTATCGGGATATCGCGGGGGCCTACCGCGCGGCAGGCACTTGAGGTCCACAGGACCGTGTCCTGCTGGACGACATGCACCCGCGCCCCGCGCAGCAGGCCATGAGCCGCGTTTCCCTCGAAGAGCGCCTAGTCATCGTGGAAGACGGGACGGGCTCCGGCAAGACGGAAGCGGCCATGGTCCACGCCGAGCGACTCGCCGGGGCCGGTCTGGTCTCGGGGGTCTATTTCGCGGTCCCCACCCGCTCGGCCGCGACCGAGCTACATGCACGGATCAGCCGTTATCTCGACGCCGTGCCTGGACTGCGCGGCACGGTAACGCGGGTGGTGCCGGGTCAAATCGACACCGACGGGTGGCAGGGTCGGCGTCCTTGGCACCTCGGCGGTTCCCGGCAGGCGATGATGGCTCGGGTTGGCGTCGGCACCATCGATCAGGCGATGCTTTCGGTCATGGCGGTGCGCCACGGGTGGACGCGCGCGGCATGGCTGGTCGACCGTCTGTTGGTCATCGACGAGGTACTGCCTCAGATCCGTACATGGAGGCGGTGGTCGGGTCTCTGGTGCGCCGGCACGTGGACCTCGGAGGCTACGTGCTCTGCCTATCCGCAACACTTGGCGAGTCGATGCGGTCGCGCTTGCTGTGCCACGCGCCCGTGCCGGCGGCGGATGCGCAACGGATCCCGTATCCGGTGATCTGGGCAGGGTCGTCTCCGATGCCCGTGGACGCCGTCACCCGAAGAGCGGTTGAGGTCGAGATGACCGATCGCCACGTTCAGATCGCAGCGACAGCCGCCGCCGACGGCGCGGCCGTGCTGATCATCCGGTCAACCGTCGATGATGCGGTAGAAACCCGGGAGTCAATTCGGGCGCTCGGGGCCGATCCCCTTCTGCATCACTCCCGGTGGGCGGACGACGATCGCCGCTACCTCGATGCCGAGGTGCTGCGGCGCATCGGACGATCCAGTCGGATACCGGGTTCAATCATCGTCGGCACCCAGACGCTGGAGCAGTCCCTCGACATCGACGCTGATCTGCTGATCGCCGACGTCTGCCCAGCCGATGTTCTGCTCCAGCGCCTCGGACGGCTGCACCGCCACGACCGCGGCCGCCCGGCAGGCTATGAGCGCCCGCGGGCATGGTTGATCGAACCCGGCGACATGGGGCGGTACGTGAGCGACGACGGGCGTGCTTGCGGACAACAGGGGCAGGGTTGGACATGGGTCTACCCGATGCTTGCCGTCGCCGCTACCGTTGAGTGGATCCGCGCGCATGAGCGCATCAGGGTTCCGGAGGACAGTCGTACCCTGGTCGAGCGCGCGACGCACCCGGCTCACCTCCAGGAGGTCGCCGACCGCATGGGCGCCGGCTGGCAACGGCTTATGGCAAACGCTCACGGCAACAACATTGCCGAGCGGCAACAAGGCGGGCTCTCGGTAGTCGATTGGTCAATTCCGTATCAGCGTGCGCAGGTGGATTCGCACCCTACCCGCCTCGGAGACGGCACGGTGACCGTGGAAACGCCTGATCTGCTTTCGCCCCTAACCGGAAACGAGGTTCCGGCGGTACCCGTGCCCGCCCGATGGCTGCACGGTGTCGATCAGGACACCCCGGCAATCGTGCTCGGCCAGACGATAACCATTGGGAAGCTCGCGATGCTTTATGGTGAACAGGGATTGCGGAAGATCTGAGCCGATTCCGCGCCGCCGGATAGGCAACGCCAAAACGACATCCGGAAGTTCCCGCGGTCTACCCGAGATCACGAGGCAGTCGGGTCTCGCCCCTTTGGTCGCGAAAGATGAAGAATTATCCCCGCAACGCAGAAGCTCCGCGACGAGGATGCCTTGTGCAGCTCCATCGACAAGGTACCGCAGGATGCCGCGACCCGGGCCGGCGGAGGCCAACTCTACCCTCCTATGCCGAGCCAACCCCGGCCGAAAGGTGATCTATTATATTAGCGGACGCTGATTCCTTGATCGGGAGCGCAGCCGGGTTTCGGAACAGCGACACTTTCCAAGCGGCCCAGCACATGGGCGGGGGTATCCACGATGGCAGCCAAACGCAGCTACCGTGTACGGCGCTTCGGAATCATCCCGAGGATACTTTATTTCTTTGTCGATTCCCCGCTAACTCCCCTCCTCGCCGCCGGTGCCATTCTGCTCGGCGCACTGGCCGTCTTCTTGCTGCCCCGCGAGGAGGAGCCGCAGATCGTGGTGCCGGTGATCGACGTCTTTGTGCAGATGCCGGGGTCGACTGCGCAAGAGGTCGAGCAGCGCGTTACCCGCCCGCTTGAAAAGCTGGCCTGGGAGATTCCCGGCGTCGAATACGTCTACTCGACCTCCAGCCCCGGCCAGTCGCTCACGGTCGTGCGCTTCCTCGTCGGCTGGGACGAGGAAAAGGCGATCGTGCAGCTCTACCAGAAGCTCTACGCCAACCTCGACCGCATCCCGGCTGGAGCGTCCCAGCCGTTGCTCAAGCCTCGGCGTATCGACGATGTGCCGGTGCTGGCCTTGACCCTCCACGGCGGCGGGTACGATTTCCAGCAGCTGCGACGCCTCGCCAGCGCGGTCGACGACGCGGTGAAACAGGTTCCGGACGTGTCCGAGACCACCATCATCGGAGGTCATCGCCGCCAGCTGCGAGTGGAGCTCGATGCGACTCTTTTGACCGCCTACCAGATCGATCCGAACCACGTGCTGCGGAGCCTGCGTTCCGCCAATCAGGAGAACCCGGCGGGCAGCGTTCCGATGGAAGACCGGGAGACACTCGTCCAGACCGGCGGGTTTCTTCGCGACCAGTTGGATGTGGGGGCGGTCGTCGTCGGGGTGCACCAAGGCAAATCGGTGTACCTGCGCGATGTGGCCCGCATCATCGACGGGCCCGAGGAGCCTCGGGACTACGTGCTGTATGGCCGCGGCGTGAGCAGTGTCGGGACGGCAGCCGGCGCGGACATGGAGGAGCCGGCCGTCACCCTGGCCGTCGCCAAGCGCAAGGGAACCAATGCGGTTCGCGTGGTGGCCGAGGTGATGCGAAAGATTGACCTCATGCGCGGGAACCTGATTCCGCCCGAGGTGGAGGTCACGGTCACGCGCGACTACGGCCGCACCGCGACCGACAAATCCAACGAGCTGCTGTTCCACATGGGACTGGCCGCCGTGGGGGTGAGCCTCTTGGTTGCCGTGGTGCTCGGCTGGCGCGAGTCGATCGTGGTGGCGGTGGCCATTCCCGTGACCCTCTCGCTTACCCTGGCGACCTTCTACCTGCTTGGCTTCACCCTCAATCGAGTCACCCTGTTCGCCTTGATCTTTTCGATCGGCATTCTGGTGGACGACCCGATCGTCGATGTCGAAAACGTCGTGCGCCACTTCCGACTCCCGGAGAACCGCGGCCGACCCCTCAAGGAGGTGACCGTCGCGGCGGTCAACGAGGTGCGCAGCCCCTTGATCCTCGCGACCCTGACCGTGATCGCCGCGGTGCTGCCCATGGCCTTCGTTCAGGGTTTGATGGGACCCTACATGCGCCCCATTCCGATCGGCGCCACCGCCGCCATGCTGTTCTCTATGGCGGTTGCGTTCGTCGTGACCCCCTGGGCAGCCTACCGATCCCTGCGGTGGCATGCCCGGCACGGCGAGCGAGGGGTCGAGCGCGAGGACTGGACCACCCGCGCCTACCGCCGGGTGATGGGTCCCATGATTCGTCGACCCATCCTCGGCATGGGTTTCCTGGCCGGTATCACGCTCCTGCTGGTCGGGGCCTGCGCGCTCGTCGCCGTCGGCGCGGTCAAGGTCAAGATGCTGCCGTACGACAACAAGAGCGAGCTACAGGTGATCGTCGACATGGATGAGGGCACGACCTTGGAGGGCACCCTCCATGTAGCCCAAAAGATCGCCGAGTCGGTGCGCGCCGAGCCGGAGGTTCTGAACTACCAGATCTATGCCGGCGTCGCCTCGCCTTACAACTTCAACGGACTGGTGCGTCACTACTTCCTGCGCCGGGGCCCAACGTCGCCGACATCCAGGTCAACTTCGTCCCGAGGGAGGAGCGCGACGAACAGAGCCACCAGATCGCCAAGCGGATCCGCGCGAAGATTACGCCGCTGGCGAAGCGCTTCGGTGCGCGCATCAAGGTCGCAGAGGTCCCGCCGGGTCCTCCTGTATTGCAGACGATCGTTGCCGAGATCTACGGACCCGACTACGCCGAGCAGATCGAGATCGCCCGCCGGGTGCAGGCCTTGTTCGAAGAAACACCCGGGGTCGTCGATGTCGACTCCTACGTGGAGGCGGACCAGCCGCGGCTGACCCTGCGCTTCGATCAGGAAAAGGCCGCCCTGCGCGGCATCGGCGCAGACCAGGTGGCGCAGGTTGTGCGCATTGCCGAGGCCGGGGACGAGGCGGGTCTGCTGCATGCCCCGCAGGAGCCGGAGGATGTGCCCATTCGGCTGCGTCTTTCACTCGCTCAGCGCGCCAATCCGTCGGAGATGCAGTCGATCCCTCTGTGTGCCGAATCAGCCCCTATCGGGGACGCATCGGACGGCAGCTGCGTCCCGTTGGGTGAGGTGACCCGGATCGTCCGCGACGTGGGTGAGAAAAGCATCTACCGCAAGAATATGCTGCCCGTGGTGTATGTGACCGGCGACGTGGCCGGGGCGCAGGAGAGTCCGGTCTACGCCCTGCTCCAGCTCAACAAGAACCTGGTTCCGTGATCGGAACGAACGAAGGATGGCGAAATTCCGTTACATAACAGTAGGATGTGGTTAAAATAGGCGCATTCCTGAACTCACCCAGCAGGTGCTGCCTTGAGACGGTTCATCATCACCGAATCGGAAGCC
>JBGSTR010000728.1:0-3629 GCA_041736365.1 Chromatiaceae bacterium
GGCGAGCAGCAGGCCCGAGAAGTCAGCCGTGGCGGTGCGCCATTGTGCGCATTGAGCGACCTGTGCGGGTGTGAATTTCTCAAGCTGCAGCACATCGGCGCCGGCTTGCGCCCAGACCAGCGCTTCCTCCGGCGTGGCGACTTCGACAACGACCTTTTTCTCCGGTTGCCCGTGCTTCAGGCGGGCGACCGTCGCCGTCGGTGCCTCGTCGAGGAACAGGCGATGCTCGGCGAATATCAACAAGGTTTCGGAAACGCCGAGCCGGTGCAGCGCCGCGCCGCCGGCGCGCACGGCCTTGGCGGAAAGCGCCTTGGTGCCGGGTGCGTTCTTGCGCGTGCAGGCCACCGGGACGCCAACGGCTGCCGCAACGATGGCGGCGGTGGCGGTGGCGATACCACTCGCCCACTCAACCAGGATTTGGGAGGCTTTCCACGCGGTATGCAGGTCGGCGGCACTACCGCCAGCACGCAGTAGGAGTGTGCCGGCGGGCACCACAAGGCCGGAGCCGGACACGAGCTCGGCTTGCGCACCCGCCAGCTCGAACATGCGCACGGCCTCTTCGGTACAGCAGACCGTCATCGGTTGCCGGGCGCGGAATTCAACATGGCCGGAAGCAGCACCCAGCCCGAGCGCATCGGTCGTCAGGTCGCCGCTGGGAACGTCGTCGTGCAACAGGCCGTAGAGGTCGTGATCGGAAAGCGCGAGCATCAGTCTATGGGGAACAAGTGGTACATCTTGAACACCAGGTTACCCGAATCGCCGGGCGGTGCGGCATGAGCGTTGCGCACTCGCTACGCGCGCCTCTGACCGGGGCCGGCTGTTTCTGATCGATTCGCGTCCGCAGGTCGGAAACCGCAGGAGTTTCCGGGACCGTCGATCGGATGTCGGCGGTCCCGGGTCTTCGGCGAGCGTCCGGGGGGAGCGGATCAGGGCACCGCCTTCTGGGGCTGGGTTGTGTCCTCAATGATCCGGCTCAGGTCTTCCGGGGTCAGTTTGTCGTCGTAGATTCCGGCGCCGACCTGGATATCCGACTTGAACGAAACCGCCGCACTGTGGGCGTAAGAGATCTTGCGCGAAGCGCGCGCCTCGCCCGGCTTCGGCCACCAGTACTCGACCCAGCCGCCGTCCTCCTTGGCGCCCGCCTTGCAGAGATCCTGGAACAACGGATGGTCCTTGTCGTCGCGCATCTGCAGGATGGGCTTGCCGACCAGATCCGGGCGCAGCGGATGGGCGATCATCACATCTTCCCGGCAGCTATAGACGAAGACATAGCTGTCCTTCCAGACCCAACGGGCGTCCTTGTTGTTGTTGAAATCGGAGAAACCGGCGAGGCCCTTGGCGTTGAGATACTGGACCGCCTCGCGCACTTTTTGCACGACTTCCTCAGCGGTGGCGGTTTCGGTGGCGGTGGCGGATTCGGTGGCCGGGTCGGCCGCACGGGTGACGGTGGGCAACACGCCCAGAGTCATCATCAGACCGGTCACCGCAAAGGTCATTGTTCGCATCGTCGAATCCTCTTGAATCGGAATTGGATTGGCGCGCGGGTGTCGCATCGGGACGCGCCACGCACTCACACTCGGCGAGCCACTCAGCTCACCCAGGGCTTGCCGGCGGGCAGGAGCTCACGGCCGTAGAGGTCGTTGAGGATAATGCGAGCCATCATGTACCAGGCGGTCAGTGCACAGGCCATCAGGACATAGCCGGCGACGACCGTCATGGCGGGATAACCGAAATGCGCCAGATCCAGCAGGATGAAGCCGGCCAGCAGCAGGCTGAACGTCAGCGCCATCGCACCGTGGATGCGTAGCGAGCCGACCCAGAGGATCGCGGTGAACAAGGTCCAGGCGACCAGAAACCAGCCGACATCGGCGGTGCTGGCCTTGAACAGGTCGAATTTGTTGGCGATCAGCATCAGCGCCAACGCGATCCAGAAGGCACCGTAGGAGGTGAATGCGCAATAGCCGAAGTTGTTGCCCGTCTTCTGCTCCTGAATCCCGGCGATGAGCTGCGCCAAGCCGCCGAAGATGAGCCCGAGCCATACGACCGGGCCGATGCTGGACATCCAGCCCACGTTGTGGAACTGCAGCACCATCGTGGTGAGACCGAAGCCGGCCAGTCCGACCACGGCTGGGTTGCCTACTTTTGGTTCTGTCATGTTGTCTTGCCCGAGCGTAATAGTAAGAAGAGGGCTCGCGCGAGGGCGAGAGTGCCATGTCAAACCAGCCCGATCAGCCCCGGATCGACCATGTCCCGCAGATCGGACCATGCTCGAAGGTAACCCGGCCGGAGGCCGATATCATGTACGAGGATGCGATTCAGTTCCAACCGGGTTGGAGCCTTGCCGAGCTTCTCGAGTGGCGAGCCGCCCTCCGGGAGCCGGAGGTCGAAACAGTGCTCGGCGGGGAGCAGCCGTTTTCGAGCCAGTGCGTCCCCGTTTGCCGCCGTTCTCGCGGGGCTTGGTCATGCCCGGCCCCGTCTGCGTCGGGTAGACGGCCGACGTGCAGCCGGTCGGTGAGCCCGTCTCGCGATCGATCGGATCAGAACCGATAGAATGCCTTGAGCCGGACGTGGTCGCCCTGAAGCCGGTTTTTCGTCTCCAGATCCCGAGCCCTCGGCCCGTGCCGACGACAGCCGATTCCGGCATAGTGCAGCCTACTTGTTTAGGAGGAAATGCGGATGCGATTGCTCGTCAACGGCAAGGCCCACGATTTTGATGTCGAACCCGAGATGCCGCTGTTGTGGGTGCTGCGCGACGAGCTCGGCATCACCGGGCCGAAGTTCGGCTGCGGCATTGCGCAGTGTGGCGCCTGCACGGTCCATGTCGACGGTGTTGCGATGCGCGCCTGCATCACGCCGGTCGGAGCGGTTGCCGGTGAGGTGACGACGATCGAAGGGCTGGGTACGCCGCAGGCCCCGCACGCGGTGCAGGCAGCCTGGATCGAGCACCAGGTGGCACAGTGCGGGTATTGCCAGTCGGGGCAGATCATGACGGCAGCAGCCTTCCTCGCCACCACGCCCGAGCCTAGCGACGAACAGATCGACGCCGCCATGTCGGCCAACCTGTGCCGCTGCGGCACCTACCCGCGGATCCGGCAGGCAGTGAAGACCGCCGCCGCCAAGCTGAAGGGAGCCTGAGTATGGCGAGCCTCGCGAAGATCACCCGGCGTACCTTTCTCGTCGGGGCCGTCGCCCTCGCCGGGGGGCTCGCCGTAGGCTACATCGCCTACAAGCGCGACCCGAAGAACCCGCTGCTCGGCGGGCTCGGAGAGGGCCAATCCACACTGAACCCCTATGTGCTGATCGACGGCGACGGCGTCACGCTGATCACCCCGCGTGCCGACCTCGGCCAAGGCGCGATCTCGGTGCAGGCCGCTCTGCTTGCCGAAGAGCTGGATCTGGCCTGGGGCGGCTTCATGACCGATCCCGGGCCACCGAGCGCAGCCTACTACAACGCCACGGTGGCGGCCGAGAGCTTCCCCATCGCCGCGACCAGCGACAGCTTCGGCGCGCGCGCCGGGCGCAAGATGGGCGACGTCGCCGCGAAGCTTCTGGGCCTGCAGATTACCGGCGGCTCCTCGACCGTGCCCGACGCCTTCGACAAGCTGCGTGTCGCCGGCGCGGTGGCGCGC
>JBGSTR010000754.1:0-3342 GCA_041736365.1 Chromatiaceae bacterium
GTCCAACCCCTGCCGTGGCGGCACGTGGCGCTGGTGGACGATGTGGTAACCACCGGCAGCACGGCAGCGGAGGCGAGTCGAATCCTGCTCAAGGCCGGTGCGGAGCGGGTCGACGTCTGGGCCGTGGCGCGAACCCCCTAAGTCCGCGAGGCGCCCCGCCGACCGGAGGTTGAAAGCCGCGACGAGTCGCGAATCCCGCAATCGCAGGCAGCCTGAAAAACCCGATCTGGGATATGCTACCGCACCTGTCGTATGCGGCCCGAAAACGACCGCCCTCCCCCTTGCCGCCGAGCACACCATGAGATCACTTCCAGACACCCAGGCACCCTCTCGCGGCCTTTGGACGGGCCTGCTGATCGCTTTGCTCGTCGCCCTTGCGCCGGGAGCGGCGGCGGCCGACGCGGTGTCGCAAGTCCTCGGCCTGTCGAAGGCCAGCCTGTTGGTTCAGGATGGAAACAAGGTGGCGGTCGCCCACAACGCCGATGAGCCGATGATGCCGGCCTCGACCATGAAGGTGCTCACGGCCCTCGCCGCGCTGGAGACCTGGGGACGCGGCCATCATTTTCAGACCGACTTCTATGTCGACGGCGACGGGTGGCTGTGGGTTCGGGGTCTAGCGGATCCCTACCTGGTCTCCGAGGAGCTGGATCTGGTGGTACGCGGCCTCAAGGCAAAGGGCATCCGCTCGGTGGCCGGGATCGGGCTCGACGACAGCTATTTCGGCCCGGACGTCGAAGTAGCCGGCCGCTCGTCCTCGGACAACCCCTACGACGCACCGGTCACCGCACTGGCGGCGAACTTCAACACCGTAAGCGTGATCCGCAGCGGCAATCAGGTGAGCACCGCCGAGCCACAAACGCCCTTGACGGAGACCGCCCGCCGCTTCGGACTGCGTGGTGGCTCCGGGAAGCAACGGGTGAATCTGCGCGAACGCGCGACCGCGGTGGGCTACTTCGGCGAGCTCCTTGCGGCCAAGCTCCAGGCGGCGGGTATCGCCACCGGCGGGCAACAGCGAAACGCACCGCTGCCGCGCGGGGCCAAGCTGGTCTACCGGCACGAAAACAGCCGCACGCTCGAGGACATGATTCAGCCGATGCTGAAACACTCGAACAATTTCATCGCCAACGCGCTCTTCCTCCACCTCGCGGACCCGGACGGCAAGGGACGCGTCACGGTGGCCGGCGCCCAGCGCGCGATGACTCGGTTCGCGCAGAAACGCTTCCGCTGGAGCGGATTCCGCATCGAGGATGGGGCGGGGCTGTCCCGCGGCAATCGGCTGAGCGCGCGGCAATTGGTGGAGGTCATGGAGGCCTTCGCTCCCTACCGCGAGCTGATGCCGGTGCAGGAAGGCAACAGCGGGGTGCGCGCCAAGACCGGCACCTTGACCGGGGTGAGCTGTTACGCGGGCTACGTACGCCGCGGCGGGGCCTGGGAGCCTTTCGCCTTGATGATCAACCAACCCGTGGACTATAACCTGAGGCTGCGCGTCGCGAGCGGGTTGGTCCGCTGAGAAAGGCGCTACCATCCAGACGTTCCGCCGGCGTGCGATCCATGGACCGCACGGGAGACGCATCGCATCGGTGTTTCCCGGCCACACACAATGGACCGAGCATTTGCCCCAACCACCCACACGAGCAGCCATTGCCCGATTATTCACCTAGATCGCGGCGACGTTGCCTGCCCCGGGCCGCCGTCGTCATGACGGCATTGCTGGCGGGGGCCTGCACCCTCCCGGAATCGGTTCGCTACGGCGGTGTCGGCGAGGGCTCGTTGCGCGCGGCCGGCACCGGGTATCCGACGCTGGCGCCGCTCATGCGTCGCGTCACCCCGGCGGTGGTGAGTGTCTCGGTCGAGTCGGAGATCACGCTGGAGGATCACCCGTTCCTGCGCGACCCCGACTTCCGTCGTTTCATGGAGCGTTTCGGCATGCCGTTGCCCGAGGAGGGCGGCCCCCAAACTCGCCGCAGTGTCGGCTCCGGACTGATCGTCGATCCCAAGCGTGGCTACGTGCTCACCAACCAACACCTGCTCGAGGACGCCCGCGATATCACGGTGACGCTCAAGGACCAGCGCAGCTACCGGGCCCAGCGGGTCGGCTCGGACCCGCGCACCGATGTGGCCGTGCTGAAGATCCGACCGGTGAACGTAACCGCACTGCCGTTCGCCGATTCCGACCGGCTTGAGGTCGGCGACTTCGTGATCGCGATCGGCAATCCGTTCGGCCTGGGCCAAACGGTCACCGGCGGCATGGTGAGCGCGGTCGGGCGCGACGGCGTGGTCGGCGGTCAGACAGGCGATCTGATCCAGACCGATGCGTCCATCAATCCCGGCAACTCGGGCGGCCCGCTGATCAATCTCGCGGGCGAGGTGGTGGGGATCAACACGGCGCTGATCGGCCCCAGCGGAGGCAATGTCGGCATCGGCTTCGCGGTGCCCGGGAACCGCGTGCAAACGGGGCTTGAGCGGGTGCTGCAGCGACGCTGATGCCGGTCCATCGCCGCGGGATGGATCACCGGGATCGCAGCCGCGCGGGCGCCGGCACCGGTCGAAAAAAAAGGCCCGGAAGGTCGGGAGACCTTCCGGGCCTGTTGCGGACGCCGGCGTCTTAGCGGGCGGTGCTCTCGGAACGGACGTCCGAGGACTCGATCGACTGGACTTGTACCACCGGCTCCTTGCTGCCCTTGAGGGCGGCATCATTGGGGGTGGAGACTGCATTGGCGAAGGTCAATCCGCCGACAACCAGGGCAACCGAAGCAAGTACTGCCAACATGTTGAGCTCCTTGAGAGTTAATGTGTGATTCGATGGGCATAATCATATAATTAAACTCTAATATTGCAAGAACCCAAATGTAACTATTTGTAACACGCGGGTGCGGTGAGCCACGAAGCGGACAACCGACGTCCGCGATTAGGGAGCAGACAGCACCCGGCGGCGGCTCGGAGCGCCCCCGGAAACGCCCAATACTCGGCAACCGGGTGTAGGCTGTGCGCGGCAACCACGCGCAAGCCTCGCGTCATACGGCGCGTGGGCCGAGAATAGACGACGGGTCGGCCGCCGGCTCTCGCAGTAAGAATAGGTATAGCGACCGGCGATTTTGCGCCAGTCGCGTTTCATAACAAGACGGGCGATCGCGAGCTGCCGGCGACCAACCGGTCGCGGCCGAGCAGCCGAGCTGCACGCTCGACCATCCACGAGGAAGCTGTCGATGGCGAAGAAAACTTCGGGTACGAGAACGGGCAACAACCGCACGCGTGCCGAGCCGGATGGTTCGCTCGGCCCGCGCGCGGGAACGGATAAGAGTCCCGAGAGCAGCCTCGACCGCGGCGCCGGGCCGCCGGCGA
>JBGSTR010000786.1:0-12991 GCA_041736365.1 Chromatiaceae bacterium
GCGCGAGCCGCTGCTTCCCAGACCTGAGCTTCCCGCGCCGAAGCGAGAGCCGCGGCCAAAGCCGGAGCCGGACCCGATCGAGGAAGACCCCAGACCCGGGGCGACGCCGCCGATCGAGCGGTCGGCTCCGCCGCCCTCGCCGGTAAAGAGCTGGGAGAGCACGTCGGCTAGATTCGCCGCATCCCCGTTCTTTACGCGATAGACATAGAGGCGCTCGGCCGCATCGCCGGTCGCTTCGGCCATATCCAGGCGCTCGATCCAGTTGCGCGCCTGTTGGATGTAGCTCTCCTGGGGCGAGATGACCATTACGCTGTTGGCCGATTCGACGGCAACGAAGCGAAACAGGCCCTTGAACGGGTTGCCGGTGTCGTCCGCGAGTAGGCTTTCGAGCTGCGTAACCACATCATTTGCCTTCGCGTACTCAAGCACGAAGAAACCGACCGAGAGCCCCGCCATCCAGTCGACGTCGAACACCCGGATGGTGTCCATCAGGTTCCCCATCTCGGGGCCGGTGCCGGCAATGACGACCAGATTGCGCAGGTTGTCGACCCGGATAATGCTGCCCTCGGGTGCCAACGGTTGGAGGATGCTGTTCATCTCCTCGGCACCGATGTACTGCAGCGGCACCACCTGCACCGTATAGCCCTCGGGGAGCGCGCGCGTGGACTCGCCGAGCTGCGGCACGACGTTGCCCTGCACCGCATTGGCGAGCGGCACGACCTCGTAGGTGCCTCCGTTGTACACGATGGCGGCGTTGTTCATGCGCAGCAGGGTTTCCAGCGTCGGAATCAGGTGCTCACGACGCAGCGGGCGGCCCGTCTGCAGCGAGGCTTGCCCTTGCACGGCCGGGTGCAGGACATAGTTGACGCCCAGCAGATCCCCGAGGATGACCTTCACCACCTCGCGAATATCCGTGCCGTCGAAGTTCAGGGTCACGTCGCCGGGCGCGGTATCCACGGTGGGGCGCGAAACCTTGCGCACGAAGGTTCCGGTCCCGCGCTTGACCGAATCGACCGCCTTGGGTACGTCCGACTCGCCCGCAAGCGCGATGCTCGTCGTTGGCTCGATGCCCCGGGCGCGTGCCGCCTCCCGTTGCGCGGATCGCTCGGGATCGATCACGTGCCCGCGGGCGTCGCCGACCTTCACGGTCGGGTCCCAATAGCTGCGCTCACAGGCGCTCAGCAGGAAAGCGAACGCCATCAGCGCACAGAGGCGCCGCGGCCAACCATTTTCAACGCGGGATCTGCGGCGTGGGTCTACGTGCATTGGGTCTCGTTCCAGGAGGACGCGACGGGGAATTCGGACCCTCGTCGACAGGTGAATCCGTCTCTTCTTCTTGTTGTTGTTCTTGTTCCGGCGGGGGTCGTCCGCGCTGATTCGGCGGCGGCCGGCGCTGTGCCACGGGGGTCGGCCGAACGGGTGGTGGCGGCATATTGACGTAGTCGCGCAATATTAGCGCATCCTCCTCGCCCTGTCGCTCGAGCACCACCCGATCCGCCAGTATCTCCTTGACCATCCAGCCATCGAAGTCCTCGCCCGTGCGGATGCGTCGCAGCTCCGGATCCTTGGGCCCCTTCACCCAGGCGGAAGCGGCTTGCGGCGTAAGCAGCACCGCGCTTAAGTCGATTCCATCCAGGGCCGTGGCCTGCATCGGCTCGGGCTCGGGAGCCGCGTCCGGCTGCTCCGGCTCCTCGGGCTTGCGGTCGGGACGAAACAACGGCCGCTCAATCACGCTCGCGTAATGCTCCTTTGGATCGGCAGGCTCGAGCTTCGCAAGGGGATCCGACTCGGCGCTTGGCGTCGTCTCTACGTTCTGCTGCGCATCCGCGCCCAAGCCCGCGCGCGAAGGGGGTGGCGGCCAATCCTTCCATTGCATCAGCAGTAGACCGCTCAAGATGGCGGCGATGACGCCCGCGACCTTGATCATCCCGGCTCGCCCCCCAGCGCAAACCCGAAGATGTCGAGCCGCACCGTGAGCTCGCCCGCCGGGTTGACCTGCGGCCGGCGTATCGAGCGGCCGCGGATCTGGCGTTCCGGCAGCTCCGGGCGCGCCGAGGACCGAACCGAAACCTGGTCGATGAACAAGAAGGGACGTGACAGCTCAAGCTGATAAAGCACGTCGAGCAAGGTGTCGGTGGAACCTTGTATTTGTGTACGCACAAGCACGCGAGTCGGGTGCTCGTCTTTCTTCTCCGGCAGCAACTGGGTGCTGATTAGGCGCCCTTTCGCCTCCGTGACAATATCCTGAACCTTTCTTTGGAGCTCGGCTCCCGCCAGCGCGGATGTCGGCGCGTCGAAGTAAAACGCCTTAAAGTCCTCGTTGTTGTTGACCTTCTGGAGCTCATCACGCAACGCGGGCAGAGTGGCTACGAGGCGCCGCAGACGCCCGAGCTGGTCCTCGCTCTCGGCAATCCGGCCGTCAAGCTGCTGCATCCGCTGCAACCAAGGCCATGCGATGCCGCCGAGAACCAAGGTCGGCACCAGAATCAGCACCGCCCATCCGAGCACGCAGATTGTCTTAGTGGATCGCGGAGGAGTCATTCTTTCGGCGGCTGGGTGTAGGTAAAGGCAAGGTTGAAGCGCTCTTTGCCGGTGCGCGCCACCTGCGTTACGGGTGAGCGGAAGGACACCCCGTCGATTCCCGGAGCCTGCTCGAGCAACGCAATCAGGGCGGTCGCCTGACCCGACTCGCCGCGCAGCTGGACCTCGCCATCTTGGTACTCGAGACTCTGCACCCAGGTATCGTCCGGGATTCGTTCGCTCAGCTCCAGCAGTAGATCCATGATGCGCGGGCGATCCCATTTCTGCTGCAACACCGCCGTGCTGCCGCGACGGGCCCGCTCGAGCTCCTGACGCAGGTCATCCACCTCCACCGCCTTGGTGCGAATGTTGGCGATCTCCTTGTCGAGCGACTCCACCAACCGCGCCTTTTGCCACAGGGGTGTAGCGAGCGCCGCGGCCAGCAACAGCAGCGCGAGCGCCCACAGTAGCTTCTTGAGGTCGAAGAGGGCCGTGCGGCGCCGTGGCCGATCCTCGGGCGCAAGCAAGTTGGCCTTGGGCCAAGCGCCCTCCCAGGTGATCTGCTCGATCGGCGACCCGGCCTCGCGCAGGCGCTGGATCCAGCCCTCTACGCGATCGCGCCGGCACAGCGCCAGCTCCAGATTGATACGACCAGCGGGCGCGGGGCCGCCTTGAAGCGCGAAATCATAGATCACCTGATCCGATTGGAACGGCGACAGCCGATCAAGCTCGTATCGCATTACCTGCGGCAGATTGTCGCGCACCTGTGCGGGAAAGGAGACGGGTCGCCGCAGAACCACGTCGGCGGGCAACATCAGCACGGTGCGGTGGGTCTGCTCTTGCGCGCCGCCGGCGACGTCGCTCGGCAAGGGCAAGTGCCCGTCGAGGTCCAGGGCACCCATCGCCTGCCGCTCACCGCCAATGGAGAGGAATAGGCTGGCACTTTCCGGGTCGGTCTGCGGCTCGATAATCAGCTTGCGGTCGCGTTGCGCCAGCAGCTTGCGAATCGCTTCCGGCAGGCAAGCGACGAATTGCTCGGCCAGCTCGATTGGGCGCTCCAAGACTTGACCGACAGCGGTCGAGAATCCGGCACGGAGCGAGGTAAAACTATCGGTCAGGGCCATGGGCGAACGTCTGGCGCTAGCGCGTGCAATGTCTATGTTCCGAAACAGGCTATTTGTAACCCGGAGCGCACCTAATAATCAAAATAAATTCAATTCAATACAGAATCTTTGTGATGCCCTTCACTGCCGCGGCCGATTTCGCGGACGCCGCCTCCGATGGTAAGGATTGCGCGGGAGCTCCCGGCGGCAATCGCGGTGGAAACGCCGGTCCGGATCGGCGCCCGCGGAAGCCAAGTGTATGACGGTGGCGGGAGACCCTGCCAGTCATCGGGCAGTATTCGAGTGCGGGCTCGCCGCGCTAGGCCGCTGGCCGACCAGCCCGAAGCGCCGCCAGCGGATTTGGTAGGGAGGCTGCTGACCGGCCACGATCTCCACCAGTGCCTCCATGCTGCGCGCGGGACGCTGCCCGACGTTTTCGGTGACGCGGACGCGATAGAGCGGCCCCCCGCGATTGACAACGCGCGGCCCCTGCCCGCCCGGCAGGATCGGACTATCTCGCTGCTCGACTTGGAGCTGCGCCTCCTCCAGCGGGACCCCCTGGATGGCGGCCAACACGGCGGGTGATGCAAACTCCTCGACCAGCTGGCCATCCTCGGTGTCGACGGTGAGCTCCGGCGCGATAAGGCGATAGATTCCCCGCGTCACACCGAGCACCTGTTGCAGCTCTTCGACCGCGGCGAAGGGTTCGTCTTTCGCGCCCAGATCCCGACCGGCATCGGAATAGTCGCCGTCCTCGGCCCCGTTCAGCAACTTCAAATCATCTTCGTCACGCCAGTCGGAAATGGCGTCCGCAATCGACTGAGCATCTTCCTCGGGTACTTCCAAGGCAATCAGCAGCGCGGCCAACAGCTCCGGGGGCGCTTGGTTCAGGTTGATCCGCGAGGCCTCGTTGGTCACCTCGATCGTGAGGTCCTGGCCTTCGAATCGCCACTGTTGAGGGGCGCCGTTGGGAATCCAGGGCATATCCTCCTCGTTCTCCTGCTCGGGCGGCGGCATCACGAAGCTCAACACCATGTAGGCGATGGCCGCATCCGAGAGCGCGCGAAAGCGGGCCGCCGAGATCTGGTTGTCGGCGAGTGCCGTCTCGGTACGCTGGGTCGCGGTCATGGCGACGGCGATGACGGTCAACAGGGTGACCACCCACAGCACCAGCACCAGCGCGATGCCTCGGCTCTTGGCGGGATGGCCGTTCAACCGAGGGTCGTTGGAAGCGACACGATCAAGTCGGGCCATGATTGGGTGCGGGAGGTCATACGGATTCGAAGTAGCTGCGGCAGCTGGCGCTCGCCCATCCACTCCTCGTGCCAATCCGGATCGTTCTCGCCTTCCTTCACGCCGAAATAGGCGATTTGGAAGGCGTCGAGTCCTTCCAGCAGCAGCGTGCGTCCGAACGCACCCGCCGCCGAATCCTTGTCCAGTGCCTCCGAGCGGAGCATGATGCCGCTGTCCTTCTCCAGCGGCTCCCAGGCCGGGATATCGTCGTGGCCCTTGAGCACCTCCGGATGCAATAGCCAGCGGGTGAGGATGAGATCGCGCTGTCCGCGCTGCTCCTCGACCGTCAACCGCAGGATATAGAGCCCGGGGTAGCCGACGTGCTCGGACAGCGGTGCCACGAATTCCAGGCTCTCGGCGTTTCCGGCAAAGACCGGCAGCGCCTCGGCGTCGACAATCACGTTTGAATTGCGGATCTGAGTCAGCTCGCGTTCCACCAGGTTTCGAGCCAGACGCACCTCGGCCGTGCGGTCGGCGGCGCCCTCGACACCCTCCCAGGCGCGAGTGCCGAGCCGCAGCCCGGAGAACAAGAGTAAGGTGATCAGGCCCACGATCGCCAATGCGATGAGCAGCTCAATCAAGGTAAATCCGCGCTCCGCCGCGCAACGCCCGGTGGACCGGCCGCCAACGCCGGCGAGCCACCACATCCCTTGGGGGCGGCGCCCGAATAGTCTGGTGACGTCGTCGCGAGCAGCCATGCTAGAGCCTCTGCCCGAGCCGCAGCGTAAATAGGGTGAGCCGGCGAACCCGGCCGGCGTCGTTCCACAGAGCGGTCGCGATCACTCGGTATGGGGTCACCGGCGGCTCCTGGTCAAAGGCGCCGCCCAGCTCGATCGGGATCATTGTGATCTCCCAGGAAAAGCCTCCCTCCGGCTCGCCGGAAACGGAGCCTTCCTCCAAGGGTATCGCGGTGCCAACGGCGTCGAGCCGCGAGGAGAGGAGCGACGCGGCTTGGCTGTATTGGGTCGACGCTACGGTGGTGATCGAGGCGCGCGAGAAGATCTGAATCAGCACGCCGAGTGTGACGGCTAGGATGGCGAAGGCCACCAGCACCTCAAGCAACGAGAAACCGCGTTGGCGGCAAGCGCTCACGGTGCCTTCCACGGGGCCATGAGAATGCGACCCGTTAGCCAGTTCACGCCGACCTGGTAGCCCGCTTGGCCGCGAGCCATCATCACCCGACCGCCGGTAGAGCTGCCGTCGGGAAAGAAGCGGATCACGCCGCGCTGGTCGTCGATCATCTCGCGACTCGCCGCGTCGAGCTTCATTTCCAGGCGCTTGGGTAGGCGCACGGGCTTGAATCCCTGGAGATCGAGACGGCGCTCTTCGACATCGACCACGAGCGCGGTGTCGGCCCCGGTACGAATCGCGGTCTCCCGCGCCAAGCGCAAGCTCGACATCGTCTGCCGCGCCGCGGCCTTGAGCTCGAGTCCCGGAAATGCCGCCGAGAACAGAGACGGCACCGCTGCCATCATCAGGGCGGCAACCGCCATCACGACCAACAGCTCAATCAGCGTAAAACCGCGCTGCCGCGGCGACGAGAACCCTTGGCGAAGCTCGCGCACCGGGTTGCCGTTGCTAGTGATCGGCCGGACTAATCCCAGCTATGCACGTCGGCGTTCTCGCCTTCGCCCCCTTCGCGATTGTCGGCGCCGAGGGTCCAGATGTCGAAGTTGCCGTGCTCGCCGGGGAAGCGATACTGATACTCGAATCCCCAGGGGTCGGACGGCACCTGATCCTTCTTGAGGTAGGGCCCGTTCCAGTTGGAGACGTCGCCCGGATTCTCGACCAGCGCCTGCAATCCCTGATCGTTGCTGGGATAGCGGCCGGTCTCCAGACGATACATATCGAGTGTTCCGGAGAGGCTGTCGACCTGGAGCTTTGCGGTCTTGGTCTTGGACGAGCCGAGGAATTTCATCACCTGCGGGCCGACCAACCCGGCCAGCAGACCGAGGATCGCGAGCACCACGAGCAGCTCGACGAGGGTGAAACCCAAAGCGCGCTTTCGCTGAGATTTAGTCAATTGCACAACTCCTTCGTTGGAAATCCAGCATGGGCCAAGTGTAGCGCCATTGGATAAGCGGCTCACATTAACGGGCAGATTGAGGGAGCACGCTATCGCATTTCCCCTCCAGGCCAGGGATGGCCCGGCATTTTCCAGCGATAAAGCGCCTGAAAATGGAACGATCCAAGAGTCGCGCCTCTCGAATCGCAAGCTAGATCAAATATCGGGAAGACATTTTGATCAGCGTCTCCTTTAGAACACCAGCTCGTTGGCGCCCAGAATCGCCATCAGGATCGAAACGATGATTCCGGCCACGACCACACCCAGCCCGATAATCAGAATCGGCTCAAGCAGCGTCAGCATGCTCTGCACGCTGGTGCGAGTCTCGCGATCGTAGACGCTGGCGACCTTTGCCAGCATCCCGTCCAGACTCCCGGACTCCTCGCCCACACGAATCATCTGCAGCGCAAGATCTGGCAACGCCTGCAACCGGGCTAGCGGGCCCGCGAGCCCGCGCCCGTGCTTAAGCTCCTCGGCGGCCTGATCGAGCAGGCCCGAGATCTTGCGGTTCGAGACCACCTCCTTCGCCAGGGTCAAGGCGCTGAGCAGCGGCAGCCCGTTCTTGAGCAGGGTCGAGAGCGTGTGGCACAGGCGAGCGGTCTCCATCTTCCAGATCAGCTCGCCGAACAAGGGCACCTTGAGCAGCTTGCGATCGACGCGATCGCGCACCTGATCGTTCTGCAACCACCGCTCCAGCGCCAGCGCCACCCCGGCGATAACGGCGAGCATCGCCCACCAGTAGTTACGGAACAGATCGCCGGCGGCAACCACGATCCGGGTCGGCAACGGCAGCGCCGCCCCCATATCCTCGAACAGGACCGTGAACTGCGGGACGACGAATACCAGCAGCAGGATCACCGAGAGTCCCGCGACAAAGAGCAGGATCGACGGATAGACCAGCGCCGATACGACCGTCTGGCGCAGCTCCGCGACGCTCTCCAGGTAGTCCGCGAGCCGGTCGAGCACCTGGTCGAGCGCACCGCTGGCCTCGCCCGCCCGGACCATATTGACGTAGAGCCGCGCGAACTGACCTTCCTGTGCCTCCAATGCGCTGGAGAAGGTCCCACCGCCGCGCACCCGATCCTGGAGATCGGAGAGCACCCGCACCAGGTGCTCCTCCGCGGTAAGGTCGATCAGGATCTGCAGCGAGCGGTCGAGCGTCATGCCCGCCTCCACCAGCGTGGCCAACTCGCGGGTGAGGATTCCGATCTCCTTCTGGCTGAGGCGGCGCCGGCGCGTGCGCCCGAGCTTGGCAAGAATGCCCGCCGCCGAGCGAGTCTCCAGCGGAATCAGTCCGTCGGCCTGCAGGCGGCGCACGAGGCTCGCCTCGTCCGGGGCCTCCAGCTCGCCCTCGACCGGCTCGCCGTCGAGCTTGACCGCCTTGTATTGAAACTTGGCCACTTCAGTTGTCTTCGGCGACGCGCATCACTTCCTCGACCGTGGTGCGCCCTTCCATGGCCTTGCGCAGACCGTCCTCGTACATGCTCGTCATCCCTTCCTCCACCGCGATGCGTTGCAGCGCGGTCGCCGTGGCGTGCCCGAGAATGGCCTTGCGGATCTGATCGGTCATGAGCAGAACCTCGGCAATCACCAGACGGCCGCGATACCCGGTGTCGTTGCAGTGCTCGCAACCGACCGGACGATAGAGTTGAACGTGCTCCTGGCTCGGCACCAGCTTGGTGAACCGGGCCGCCAGCTCGGGCAGGGCCTCGTAGGGCTCGCGACAATGGCTGCACAGTCTGCGCACCAGCCGCTGGCCCATGATCCCGTTGATGGTGGAAGTCAGGAGATAATCCTCGACGCCCATATCCAGCAGGCGCGTCACGCCGCTCGCGGCATCGTTGGTGTGCAGCGTGGAAAGGACCACGTGGCCGGTGAGCGCCGACTGCACGGCGATCCGCGCGGTCTCGAGATCGCGCATCTCGCCGACCATGATGATGTCCGGGTCCTGCCGGACGATGGCGCGCAGGGCGCCGGAAAAGGTCATTCCGATCGCTGATTTGACTTGAATCTGATTGATTCCGGGGAGCTGGTACTCCACCGGGTCCTCGACCGTGATGATCTTGCGCTCCTCGGTGTTGAGGCGGCTCAGCGCGGTGTAGAGCGTCGTGCTCTTGCCCGAGCCGGTCGGCCCGGTGACCAGGAGGATGCCATAGGGCTGATCGAGGATGGTCACCAGGCGCTGCCGAGGCAAGCCGTCGAAGCCGAGTGCATCGAAGTCGAAGCGTACGCTCTCCTTGTCGAGCAGACGCATCACCACGCTCTCGCCGAACATGGTCGGGACGGTCGAGACGCGCAGATCGAGCTCTCGGCCCTGAACCCGGACCGGAATTCGGCCGTCCTGGGGCAAGCGACGTTCCGCGATATTGAGCTTCGCCATGATCTTGACGCGCGAGACCACCGCGGCGGTCGAGCGCACCGGGGGGGCATCGACCTCTTTCAAGATACCGTCGATGCGGTAACGCACCTTCAGCTGGTCGACGAAAGGCTCGATGTGGATATCCGACGCACGCGACTCCACCGCCTTCTGGATGAGCTGGTTGACCATACGGATGACGGGCGCCTCGCTCGCGAGGTCCTTCAGGTGCTCGATGTCCTCCTCGTCGAAATCGCCGAAGTCGGAGTCCGCTTCCTCGGCCGTCTCGTCCGGCTTTTCGTAGAGCCGGGCCAGCGCGAGCTCGATCTCCGAGGGCAAGGCCACCGCCGCGCGGACCGGCCGGTCGGCCGCCATCGCGACCGCACCGAGCACGTAAGGATCGGCGGCGTCGGCGATCGCTACCTGAATTTCGGCGTCGTTCTCGGCCAGCGGCAGCACCTTCGCGTCCTTGAGAAAGCGCAGGGTGAACTGGGCCTCGGCAACCGGCTCGTTGGGGAACAGCGCGGCATCGACCAACGGCAGGTCCAGGACATCGGACATGGCCTGGGCCATGTCGCGCTCCGAGACCAGCCCCAGGCGCACCAACATGCGCAGCAAAGGGTCGCCGGCGTCCTCGGACAAGCGCCGGGCTCGCGCCACGTCGCCCGCGGTCATTTTCGCGCGCTCCTGCAGATAGGCGACGATGCGCTCCTCCGGCGACCGCTCCCTAGGTACCACCGCCGCCAACTCCGCGGCGGGGGCATCGTCGACACGCGCCGGCTCGGGCGCGTCGAGCTCGGGTGTGTCGAGCTCGGGTTCCTCACGGCTCGTGGTAATGACCGGTGCATCCGCGACGGCGGCGTCGTCTTGCATCTTGGGCTCCCTCAAGCGGTCTAGGCCATTCAGGCCGGTTCTGGTTTTGCTGCGTGGACGGGGTCGGAATCGGACCGCCAGCCCGGCAGCGCCTGTTTAAAGACGGCAAGCAAGCGCTCTGGATCGCAATCCTCTGCCGCCCGCTCGAGCTCGTCGAGCTTGGCGACGACGGCGGCGCCGGCGCCCCCGTCGCCGCCGTGCGCGATGCGAATCTTGGGGTGTCGGGTCGGGGCCAGATCCTCCGATGCGTAGAACAGCTCTTCGTAAAGCTTCTCGCCCGGTCGAAGACCAATGTACTCGATCGCGATGTCGGCGCCCGCCTCGCGCCCGGAAAGCCGGATCATCTGCTCGGCCAGGTAGCGGATCTTCACCGGCTCTCCCATATCGAGCACGAAAATCTCCCCGCCATCGCCGATCACCGCAGCCTGCATGATGAGCTGGCAGGCCTCGGGAATGGTCATGAAAAACCGCTCGATATCCGGGTGAGTCACGGTGACCGGACCGCCGCGCTCGATCTGGCGCCGGAACAAGGGGACCACGCTCCCGGCGGAGTCGAGCACGTTGCCGAAACGCACGGTAATGAAGCGACACTCGGAGTCGCGGTCGAGCGACTGACAGAGTGCCTCGGACAGGCGCTTGGTGGCGCCCATGACATTGGCCGGATGCACCGCCTTATCGGTCGAGATCAAGACGAATCGCTCGCAGCTCGAGGCGGCGGCGGCGGCGGCGATGGTGCGCGTGCCGATGACGTTGTTGCGCACCGCCGGCCGCAGCTGGTCCTCGAGCATGGGTACATGCTTGTAGGCCGCGGCATGGAATACGATGCTCGGTCGCTCGGCGCGAAACAGCGCGCCCACCGCCTTGGCATCGGTTACGTCGAGCAGTTTCCGGGAGAATTCCAGGTGCGGAAAGGACTCGCCGATCTCCATTTCGATGCGATACAAATTGAACTCGCCGTTGTCGACCAGAATCAGACGCCGCGGTCCGGTGGCCGCGATCTGGCGCACCAACTCCGACCCGATGGAGCCACCCGCCCCCGTCACCAGGATAACGCGCCGGGCGAGACCGGAACGGATCCCGCTCCAGTCCAGCGTGATGGGATCACGTCCGAGCAGGTCCTCGATCGACACCGGACGCAGTTGACTGATCGTAACCTGGCCGGTCATCAAGTTGCTCAACTGGGGCACGGTCCGAAACGGCCTGTCCGCGCGCTCGCACAGCTCCACGATGCGCTGCATCTCGCCGGCACTGGCGCTCGGCACCGCGATCATGACCAGATCGATCCCGTGTCTCGCGACGATCTCCGGAATGGCGCTCGCCGGTCCGAGCACCGGTACACCGTGGACGTCGCCGCCCTGGCGGCGCAGTTTGTCGTCGACGAATCCCACCGGAAAGTAGGCACGCCCGGAGTCACGGAGCATATCCCTCGCCAGCATCTCACCGGCGCGCCCGGCGCCGACGATCAGCACCCGATTCTCCGCGCGCAAATTCATGCGGCGATCCTTTGCCCAGCGGTAGAGGAGTCGCGGTCCGGCAAGCAGTGCGAGCTGCAGACCGAGGAACAACACCGGAACCGAGCGTGGCACCAGCGCCGAGCGGTTGACGATAAACAGCGCGACGACGACCAAGGCGGTACCGGCGATCACTGCCTTGGTGATGCGCACCAGATCCGGCAGGGACGCAAAGCGCCAGACCCCGCGGTAGAGGCCGAACGCCCAATAAATCGTGCCCTGGATCAAGATCACCCAGGGCAGGGCCTGGAGGGCACCGTTGAGAAAAGGCGGAGGTATGACATCGAGATTGAAGCGCAGCCAGAAGGCGAGCATCCAGGCGGCCGGAATCATCACCAGGTCATGGGCGAACGCGGCGGTACGCGAACGCAGCCGTTCGAGGAGCGGACTCATGCTCGGTCTGCCGTCGACGCGTGCTCGGCCAAGCGCACGCGTAGGTGGATCAGGACGAAGATGATGGCCCAAGCGGCGAGCAGCATTTGCTGATCCCCCGCCGACAGCCGCGGCGCCGCAACCGCGCACGAGGCCGCCCCGGCCATCAGCGCATAGGCTCGCATCACGGTCTTGCGGTGGCCCCAGCCGGCCAGGACCAGTCGTTGGTAGTGATGGCTTCGGTGGGCCTCCCAAACGCGCTCGCGTCTGGCCAGCCTTGCCAGCAGGGTCCAGGTCGCATCCACGATGAACGGCGAAAAGGCGAGCCAGGCGACCCACAGCGGAAAGAGCCCGAGCTTGACCCCCCACAGGGACAGGCCGGCGGCGAGCAGACCGAGCGTCGAAGAGCCAACATCGCCGAGGAAGATGCGGGCGGGCGGAAAGTTCCCGGTCAGGAATCCCGCGGCGGACGCGGCGACACACGCCGCGATCAGGGTGAATGCGGGCTCGGCACCATACCAGCCGAGAATCGCCAGGGACCCGAATCCGATCAGCGACATCCCGCCGGCAAAACCGTCCATGCCGTCCATGAAGTTGTACAGATTGATCATCCAGACGACGAACAGCAGAGTCAGCGCGACGCCCAACATGGCCGGGAACGGGTAGCTCCACCCCGGAAGATCCAGGCCGTCCCAAGTGAGACCGCCGGCGACGAGCAATATCGCCGCCAATAGGTGCGCCGACAGCCGCACCCGTGGCGACACCTCCCCGAGGTCGTCGAGATAGGATACCCCCGCGACCAACAGTGCGGCGGCCGCAAGCGCCAAGATCTCGCCGTCGGCGCCGTGGAAGAGAGCGAAGGTAAACGCCGGCAGGGCCACGCCGGCGAGCACGGCGA
>JBGSTR010000793.1:0-6848 GCA_041736365.1 Chromatiaceae bacterium
CCGCGACGGTGCCCATCGATCAGGGCAGTGCGGTGCCGATGGTTCCGTCAGCCGCGCCGACGCCCGCAGCTTCCGATGTTCCGGCGGCGATCGTAGCCCCGGAGGCTGCAAGCCCGGACGCGACAGCGACACCTGCCGAGCCGGTCGCTACGCCGCCGCAGGCGCCTGCAGCGGAGGGCGCGAAGCCCGAGTAAACGAGTAATCGCCGACGTGGTGGAATTGGTAGACACGCTATCTTGAGGGGGTAGTGGCGTAAGCCGTGTCGGTTCGAGTCCGACCGTCGGCACCAAACAAGAAAAAGGCATGGCGTTAAGCCGACATGCCTTTTTTTTCGCTTGGAATTCGTATCTGTTTGTAATCACTGGGTTTTGTGGGCTTGGTTGGGTTGACACCCCGGGGAGCCCTGAACTAGACTGCACGGCCACGCGCCAGCGACCAGGAACCACAACAGGAGGAGGATGAGTGCTCGAAAACTATCTGCCAATCCTGATTTTCATCATCGTCGGGATCCTGGTCGGTGGCGGAGCCCTCGCCGCGGGCGGTCTCCTCGGGACCCGCCGCCCGGATGCCGAGAAGGGCTCGCCCTACGAGTGCGGTTTCGAGGCCTTCGAGAGCGCTCGCATGAAATTCGACGTGCGCTACTACCTGGTGGCGATTCTCTTCATTCTCTTCGACCTCGAAATCGCGTTCCTTTTCCCGTGGGCCGTCGTGCTTGACGAGCTCGGGATCTTCGGCTTCTGGGAGATGTTCATCTTCCTCGGCATCCTCGTCGTCGGTTTCATCTACGAGTGGAAGAAGGGGGCCCTGGAATGGGAATAGAAGGCATTCTCGAGCAGGGTTTCGTCACCACCACGGCGGACAAGCTGATCAATTGGGCGCGCACCGGCTCCATGTGGCCGATGACGTTTGGACTTGCCTGCTGTGCGGTGGAGATGATGCACGCCGGCGCCGCCCGCTACGACCTGGACCGCTTCGGGATCATCTTTCGGCCCAGTCCGCGGCAGTCCGACGTGATGATCGTCGCCGGCACGCTGTGCAACAAGATGGCGCCGGCCCTGCGCAAGGTCTACGACCAGATGGCCGAGCCGCGCTGGGTAATCTCGATGGGGTCGTGTGCCAATGGCGGCGGCTACTACCACTATTCGTATTCGGTGGTGCGCGGCTGCGATCGGATCGTGCCGGTCGATATTTACGTCCCCGGCTGTCCCCCGACGGCCGAGGCACTGCTGTTCGGCATCCTGCAGCTGCAGAACAAGATTCGCCGCACCAACACCATCGCCCGCTGAGCCGTTACCCGTACCCATGGCAACAGATTCCCCGTCCCGCGGTACGCTCGCGGCACTGATCGACTCTCTCGCCGAGCATTTCGCCGGGCAGGACTGCGAGACGATTCACGCTTACGGCGAGGTGACCCTGGTGGTTCCCGCCGAGCACCTACTCGCCGTCGCCCGGGTCTTGCGCGACCACCCCGCATTTCGCTTCGAACAGCTGATCGACGTCTGCGGCGTCGACTACGCGGGCTACGGAAAGGCGGAGTGGGAGACCACCGACGCCTCGACCACTGGATTCGGCCGAGGCGTCGATCGGGATGTCGACCTTGCGGTGGATGATCCGCGACGCTTTGCGGTGGTCTACCATCTGTTGTCGCTGGGCCACAACCGTCGCCTGCGGCTGCGTGTCTATGCGGGCGGGACCCATCCCATGGTCGACTCGGTGCTGCCGGTGTGGTCCGCCGCGAACTGGTTCGAGCGCGAGGCGTTCGATCTGTTCGGCATCCTCTTTCGCGGTCACCCGGACCTGCGCCGCATCCTCACCGACTACGGCTTCGTCGGCCATCCGTTCCGCAAGGACTTTCCGATCTCCGGCCAGGTCGAGATGCGCTACGACCCGGAGCAACGCCGGGTGGTTTACCAGCCCGTTTCCATCGAGCCGCGGGTGCTGGTCCCCAAGGTGATTCGCGAGGACAGTCGTAACGTCCGAGCCGATGCCGGCGGGGAGTCTCCCAATGCCTGAGATCCGCAACTACACGCTGAATTTCGGCCCCCAGCACCCGGCCGCCCACGGCGTTCTGCGCCTGGTGCTCGAGCTTGACGGCGAGGTGATCGAGCGTGCCGACCCGCACATCGGGTTGTTGCACCGGGGCACCGAGAAGCTTGCCGAGACCAAGCCCTACAACCAAAGCATCGGCTACATGGACCGCCTCGATTACGTGTCCATGATGTGCAACGAGCACGGCTATGTGCGCGCGATCGAGAAGCTGCTCGGCATTGAGGCGCCCGAGCGTGCGCAGTACATCCGCACCATGTTCGACGAGATCACGCGCATCCTCAATCACATGCTGTGGCTGGGGTCGCACGCCCTGGACGTCGGCGCGATGACGGTGTTCCTGTACTGCTTCCGCGAGCGCGAGGACCTGATGGACTGCTACGAGGCGGTCTCCGGCGCGCGCCTGCACGCGACCTATTACCGCCCGGGGGGTGTCTATCGCGACTTGCCGGCGCAGATGCCGCGCTACCCCGAGGCGTCCACGAAATGGCACAGCGAGGCCGATTTCGCTCGCCGCAACCGCGCCCGCCAGGGATCGCTGCTCGATTTCATCGAGGACTTTACCGAGCGTTTCCCCGGCTATGTGGACGAGTACGAGACCCTATTGACGGACAACCGCATCTGGAAGCAGCGCACCGTCGGTATCGGGGTGGTCTCGCCGGAGCGGGCGTTGCAACTGGGCTTTACCGGTCCGATGCTGCGCGGCTCGGGGGTCGAGTGGGATCTGCGCAAGAAGCAGCCCTACGCGGCCTACGACAAGATGGATTTCGACATTCCGGTGGGCCAGAACGGGGACTGCTACGACCGCTACCTGGTGCGCATTGAGGAGCTGCGCCAGTGCAACCGCATCATCAAGCAATGCGTGGACTGGCTGCGGGCGAATCCGGGCCCGGTGATGATCGGCGACCACAAGGTAACGCCGCCCCAACGCTCGGACATGAAGGACGACATGGAAGCCTTGATCCATCACTTCAAGCTCTTTACCGAGGGCTATTGCACGCCCCCGGGCGAGGTGTATACGGCGGTCGAGGCGCCGAAGGGCGAGTTCGGTTGCTACATCGTCTCCGACGGGGCCAACAAACCCTATCGCCTGAAGGTCCGCGCCCCGGGTTTTCCGCACATGGCGGCGATGGATGAGATGGCACGGGGCCACATGCTGGCGGACGTGGTCGCGATCATCGGGACCATGGACGTTGTGTTCGGGGAGATCGACCGCTGATGAGCTTCCGCACCGCACCACTCGCCGTCCTCCACGACTGCGACAAGTCGAGCCTGCTGACCCCGGAGATCCGCACCGCGATCGACGGCTGGATCGCGAAATATCCGCCCGAATGGCGACAGTCCGCCGTGATGCCCGCGCTGAGCATCGTGCAGGAGCGAAACGGGGGCTGGCTGACGCGTTCGTTGATGGATGAGGTCGCCGCGTACCTGGACATGCCGGAGGTGTCGGTTTACGAGGTCGCTACCTTCTACGGTATGTATGACCTGGAGCCGGTCGGTCGACACAAGGTCTGCATCTGCAACAGCGTCTCCTGCATGCTCTGCGGCTCCGAGGAGCTGATCGAGCATGTCGAGTCCAAGTACGGGGTTCATCCCGGCGAGACCACCGCCGACGGCCGCTTTACCTTCAAGGAAGTGGAGTGTCTGGGGGCCTGTCGGCACGCCCCGGCGGTGCTGATCGGCAAGACCTATCACGAGAATCTTACCGCCGAGTCCATGGACAAGCTGATCGACGAGCTGGAATAACATGGCCGCGAACCACAACACCGTCTGCTTCCGCAACCTGCATCTCGCGCCCGAGGTACGACACACGCTCGAGTCCTATCGCGGCGTCGGGGGCTACGTGCAGTGGGAGCGAATCCTGCGCGAGAAGACCGATCCGAACGCGCTGATCGAGGAGCTCAAGCTCTCCAATCTGCGCGGTCGCGGCGGCGCGGGCTTTCCTACCGGGCTCAAGTGGAGCTTCATGCCGCGCAACGCGCCGGGGCAGAAGTACATCGTGTGCAACTCCGACGAGGGCGAGCCCGGCACCTGCAAGGACCGGGACATCCTGCGCTACAACCCGCACCAGTTGATCGAGGGCATGGCGATCGCCGGCTACTGCACCGGGTCGACCGTCGGCTACAACTACATTCGCGGCGAGTTCTTCGAGCCCATCGAACGCTTCGAAGAGGCGTTGCGCGAGGCCTATGAAGCCGGCCTGCTCGGCAAGGACATCGGCGGCTCCGGGATCGACTTCGATCTCTACACCCATTACGGCGCGGGCGCCTACATCTGCGGTGAGGAAACGGCACTGCTGGAGTCCCTCGAGGGCAAGAAGGGCCAGCCGCGCTACAAGCCCCCGTTTCCCGCCCAGGCCGGCCTCTATGGCAGGCCGACCACCATCAACAACACCGAGTCGCTGGCCTCCGTGCCGGTGATCCTGGAGAAGGGCGGTCAGTGGTTCCTGTCCCAGGGTCGTCCGAACAACGGCGGTCCGAAACTGTTCTCGGTCACCGGGCACGTCAACCGGCCGGACAACTTCGAGGTGCCGCTGGGCACGCCCTTCCGGGAGCTGCTGGAGATGGCCGGCGGGGTCAAGGACGGCAGGGCGCTGAAGGCGGTGATTCCCGGCGGCTCGTCGGTTCCGGTGGTGCCGGGCGAGGTGATGATGGGGGTCGATATGGACTACGACTCCATCGCCAAGGTCGGATCGATGTTGGGCTCGGGCGCGGTGATCGTGATTGCGGAAGGCACCTGCATGGTTAAGGTCCTTTCGAACCTGTCGCATTTCTATATGAACGAGTCCTGCGGCCAGTGCACCCCGTGTCGCGAGGGCACCGGCTGGCTGGCGCGCGTGGTGGGTCGCATCGCCGCGGGTAAGGGTCGCCCGGAGGACCTGGATCTGCTCGACAGCGTCGCGGGTCGCATCGGCGGGCGCACCATCTGCGCTCTGGGAGATGCGGCGGCGATGCCGGTGCAGAGCTTTTTGAAGCACTACCGGCACGAGTTCGAGTACTTGATCGAGCACGGTCGCAGCTTGGCGGCCTGACGCCGCCCGCGACCGATCGATCTTCATCGGGCGCGCCCTGACCGGGGCGCCTGGATTGCCACTTTTTTGGGGAGCTGGCCGTTGGCGACGCACCGGGTCCCGCATCGCGGGTAGACGGGTTCGCGCCGCGGTGTCGATCAAGAGACCTCAATGACGGACAAGATCACAATCGAGATCGACGGCCAGGCCTGCGAAGCGGTGCCGGGCGAGATGATCATCGCGGTCGCGGATCGCGCGGGCATCCCGATTCCGCGTTTCTGCTATCACAAGAAGCTGTCGATCGCCGCCAATTGCCGGATGTGTCTGGTCGAGGCGGAGCAGGGCGGGCGGCCGTTCCCCAAACCGATTCCGGCCTGCGCCACCCCGGCCGCCGACGGGATGCGGGTGCAGACGCGCTCGCCGCGCGCCATCGACGCGCAGCAGGGCACGATGGAGTTCCTGCTCATTAATCACCCGCTGGACTGCCCGATCTGCGATCAGGGCGGGGAGTGCGAGCTGCAGGACGTGGCCATGGGCTACGGCGGCGACGTTTCGCGCTTCAGCGAGCGCAAACGGGTGGTCAAGGACGAGGATCTGGGTCCGCTGATCGCCACCGACATGACCCGTTGCATCCACTGCACCCGTTGCGTGCGCTTCGGGGCGGAGATTGCCGGGGTCCGCGAGCTCGGCGCCACCGGGCGCGGCGAGGATCTGCGCATCGGGACCTATGTCGGGCAAACCGTTTCCCACGAGCTCTCCGGCAACATCATCGACCTGTGCCCGGTCGGGGCCTTGACGTCGAAGCCCTACCGCTTCCGCGCCCGCGCCTGGGAGCTGACCGAGGCCGACGGCATCGCGCCCCACGACGGGGTAGGCTCTAACATCCAGATGCATCTGCGCGGCAATCGGGTGATGCGGGTACACCCGCGCGACAACGAGGCGGTGAACGAGACCTGGATCTCCGACCGCGATCGCTTCAGCTATGCGGGGCTTGGCGAGGACCGTCTCACCGCCCCCATGATCAAGCGCGACGGCGTCTGGCACGCGGTCGACTGGGCCGATGCCCTGAGCCTGACGGCGGAGACGCTGAAGGCGAATCCCGGCGACGCGACCGGCTGGCTGATCGCGCCGAACGCGACGCTGGAGGAGATGTATCTCGCGCAACGCATCGCCCGCGCCCTGGGCTGTAATCACATTGATCATCGCTTGCGCCAGCGCGACTTCCGCGGTGATGCCGCCGACCCGGCCCTGCCCTGGCTGGGGGTTCCGATCGCGGAGCTGGAGCGCCAACAGGCGATCGTCCTGATCGGCAGCGATATCCGCGCCGAGCAGCCGCTTCTGGCCCACCGCATTCGCAAGGCGGCGCTCGAGGGTGCCGCGGTGATCGCCGTCAATCCGCTCGCGCTGGCGCTCACCCATACCAGCCGACAGCTCGTCGGCACCCCCGCCGCGATGCTCGGACATCTCGCCGCGATCGCCAAGTCGCTGCGCAAGCGTGGCTCGGGATCGGTCAAGGATCTGATCGCCGCGAGCGAGCCGAACGAGGAGCATGCGGCGATCGCCGAGTCGCTGCGCGCGGCCGGCAAAGAGAAAAGCGGCATCCTTCTGCTCGGCGCGCTGGCTACCGCGCACCCGGATTTCACCTTGCTCAAGGCGCTCGCCTATGTGATCGGGGACGCAACGGGATGCAAGGTCGGGTATCTGCCCGCCGCCGCCAACAGTGTCGGCGCCTATCTGGCGGGCGCACTGCCCCACGTGGTGCCCGGTGCGCGTCCGGCCGAGACCGCCGGGC
>JBGSTR010000810.1:0-1517 GCA_041736365.1 Chromatiaceae bacterium
CGGCGCTCGCCGCGGCTTTGGACGTCGACCTGGGCCGGGTTTACGACTGGATGGAGCTGGATCAGCGGCCGGTCGGGACGCGCTGGGCCCGCGATCGGGTGCAGCGGGGGCAGATCCACCCCATCACCTGCGACGCCGTCGTCGAGGTCCTCGGCGGTCGTTTCGCCCGCACCGAGCTGTTCTCGGACACACGCCCCACAACCGGCGCCCTGTGGGCCGTCAAGCCGACCTTCGGCGCCGCGGTGCAGGCCTTCGATGGCCAGCTTAACGGGTTTGCCGAGGAGATCGACACCGATTCGGACCGCATCCTGCGCTGGGCCGAGCAGGTCGAGCCGATCGAGCCCCACACCCAGGCACGCATACTCGCGGTGCTCGGTCTGAAGCGCGAGGACGAAGGGCAGCTGTTCGCGGCCGAGAAGCGCGTCGAGGAGGCCGTCGGCTAGGTTGGATGCGAGTGGGGGAAGTGGACCGGCCGTCTACAGTCAACGCCTGGCGGCGGGCGGCTGGTCGCTACTCGTCCGGGTGCCCGCAGTCTTTGCCCTCTTCGTAGACCCCGGGCGGCTCCGCGCTCAGCATCAGTCGCTCGACACGGGGCGGGTCCTCGCCCGAGAAGCCGATCTCCAGCGCCGCGTTGTCCACTTCGACTCGGAAAGACGCGCGGCTCGGGTCGGCGGCGCCAGGATATGCGCTCAATACCCGATCGTAGGTCGCACCGATGCCGATCCCGGTCGCGGTGGCAAACGGACTGGGCGCGGAGGTGCTGATGCTCACCAGGCGCGCACTCGGGGCGCTACCGTCGCTGACCAGCATCAGGCCCTTGGCCGCGTAGTTCCAGACCACCAACGGGCGGTCGCCGGGGCACTCCGGTGGCTGCTCCTCGCGACTGGCCGGGGCGCCCAGACGTTGCTCCAGGTCGACGATCGTCATCCCCGGCCGCAAGTCGCCGATTGACTCGCCGGCGGCGACCCGGTCGGACAACGGTGCGCTGAGCAGCAGCCAGGCAAGGGCCGCCGCGGGGTGTGCGGCCCGGCGTCGAAATGCATACCGAAATGAATACAAGGGGGGCGCGCTCCAGTCAGTCCCGGAGCGGATGCAGGTCCGGATGCCGGTAATAGTATTTGGCCCGGGCCAACACGTCTGCGCCGTAGTCGTTGCCCGTGGTGCCGATATCGATCTTGTCCTTGGTGCGGACGTTGGACAAGCCGAAATTATAGGCCGCGGTCGCCCCGTGCAGCAGGTATCGCTGCTCCCAGCCTTGGTAGGCGCGCTCGCGCATCATCGCCTCCAGGTTGGTGCAGAAGATCCCGGTGGCCTGCACGATGTGCTCCACACAACAGGGATCGGCGGTAACCCGGATGGGGTGAAAGTTCTTGTCTACCTGCATGATGCCGAAGCCGTTGCCGTTGTCGCCCCAGCCGTTGCGCAACGCGTTGCCGCAGCGCGACTCGCGGCTCGCGATCCCGGCGAGCAAGGCCGCGGGCACGCCGAATTTGTGTGCGACATCGGCGAACAAGGCC
>JBGSTR010000814.1:0-2293 GCA_041736365.1 Chromatiaceae bacterium
CGCGATCCCGATGGACCGGGAGACCGAGCGGTGCGTGCGCGAGGCGGGCTATGGCTTGAACGACGTGCTCGCCGACGGCGAGGTGCTGGACGTGCGCAAGACCGCAAACCTGCATACCGGCGGTACCATCCACGACGTCACCGCGCGGTTGCACCCGCGTTTGGTCGAGGATGCGGTCGCGGCGGCCCGTGCCCTGAACATCCCGGTGTCCGGGCTCGACTTCATCGTGCCCTCGGTAGAGGGCTCCGACTACGTGATCATCGAGGCCAACGAACGGCCCGGACTCGCCAACCACGAGCCGCAGCCCACCGCCCAGCGCTTTATCGACATGCTGTTTCCGCAGACCGCCGTACGGGAGAACACCCCTTGAAGCTTCCCGCCGTCGATTCCGAGTATTTGGTCGATATGCTGCTCAAGCTGTTGTTTACGCCCAGTCCCTCGGGCTACACGGATCGCGTGGTGCATCTGGTGTGCGAGGAGCTGGAGCGGCTGGGTGTCCCCTTCGAGCTCACCCGTCGCGGGGCGATCCGCGCCACACTCGCCGGTGAGCTGTCCCAGCCGGACCGCGCCATCGTCGCCCATATCGACACGCTTGGCGCCATGGTCAAGGGCTTAAAGGACAACGGCCGCCTGCAGCTGGTGGCGGTCGGCCACTGGAACGCGCGCTTCGCCGAGGGCGCGCGCGCGACCCTGTTCACCGACACCGGCCAGCTGCGGGGCACCATCCTGCCGCTCAAGGCTTCTGGCCACACCTTCGCCCCGGAGATCGACAACCAGCCCGGTGGCTGGGACTATGTCGAGTTCCGGATCGACACGCCGGTCAAGAATCTTCATGACCTGTTGCGGATCGGCATCCACGTCGGCGACTTCCTCGCCATCGACACCGCCCCGGAGATCACCCAGAGCGGTTTCATCAACTCCCGCCATCTCGACGACAAGGCGGGCGCGGCGGTGTTGTTGAGCGCCATCGAGGCGATCCGCCGCGAGCGCATCCCGCTACCGGTAGACTGTCATCCCTTGTTCACCATCTCCGAGGAGGTCGGCTCGGGCGCATCCGCGGCCCTGCACCAGGACGTCGCGGAGATGCTGACCATCGATAACGGCACCACGGCACCGGGCCAGAACTCGAGCGAATACGGCGTCACCATCGCCATGGCCGACGAGAGCGGCCCGTTCGACTATCACCTGACCCGGCGCATCATCCAGTTGTGTCAGGAGTTCGAGATTCCGCACCAACGCGACGTCTTCAAGTACTACCGTTCCGACAGCGCCGCCGCGCTCGAAGCCGGCAACGATGTGCGCACCGCACTGGTCACCTTCGGTGTCGATGCCTCGCACGGCTACGAGCGCATTCATCTCGATGCGTTGGAGTCGCTCGCCAAGCTCGTCAGCGTCTACATGCAGGGCCCGCCCCTGTTCAACCGCGACCGCTTCGACATGGGCCCGCGGGCCGGATTCCCGACCCAGCCGGGCTAGGCGTGTCTTCGGCGGCCGGCATTCGCCACCCGCGAGAGGCAGTGTCGGCTGTCAACGATTCGCATCCACGCGAGCCGCGTAGGACTTCACCTGCCCACCGCCGTTCGGGCGGTTGCTACAATCCACAAATGCCGTAGAGTCTTGTGCTTGCTCACAGCAAGTGCTCCGGAGACACGATCAAGGGGATTGATATGTCGCGAGAAGACGAACCGGTCTCCCAATCCGCGTCCTTCGAAACGCAGCTTGAGCATGAGCTCGACGCGGTGGAACGGGCGCGCAATTGCATGGGGTCGGCGCGCACCGCTGCATCGACCGACATCCCCGTAGATTCACCGGCCGATCGCGAGGGGCCGGCGGCGCGCGCCGAGGTCTACCGGCGAGCGCACGACAGCGATCTGCTCGGGCTTGCCCTGTCCGGCGGCGGGATCCGCAGCGCGACCTTCAATCTCGGCGTCATTCAGCGCTTGGCGAAGCTCGGGCTGTTGCACCGCTTCGACTATCTGTCCACGGTCTCCGGCGGCAGCTACATCGGTAGCTGGCTTTCCGCATGGGTGCATCGCGAGCAGGGCACGGCAGCGGACGGCTCGCGACGGGGCATTCTCGGCGTCGAGGATTGTCTTCGCCGCGACCCGGCGGAAGCGGCGGGCCCGGCGCGCCTCATGGAGCCACGCCAGGTGCGCTGGCTGCGGGAGTTCAGCAACTACCTGACCCCGCGTCTTGGGGCGCTGAGCACGGATACACTCGGTGCCGCCGCGACCTACCTGCGCAACCTGCTGCTCAATCAGACGATCCTGGTTGCCGCGGGCGCCGCGCTGCT
>JBGSTR010000670.1:0-4215 GCA_041736365.1 Chromatiaceae bacterium
GCAGATCGACGCGCTCGATGCTCGCCTGCGAGCGCGGGGGGACTGAGCCCGCCCCCTTCAGACCCGGAAGGGCTGGCCGGATCCGACGGCCCCCAGTCGGGCGATCAGGGCTTGGCCGGGGATCTCGCCGCGCGGGGCAACAGGCGGCCCTTCAACCCCTTGATCTGCGCCGACCAGCGCCGGGCGAGCGGCAGCAGCTCGCTGTTCTCGAGCCACTCGCGCAGCTTCGGGCGGATGTGAAAGCGCATGCTGTAGTCGTAGACCAGCAGCGGACGCCGCTGGAAGCACGCCAGGTTGACCGTCTCGCGCGCATTCGCGGTCCAACGCAGCTTGTTGTTGAGGAAGCCGCCAAGAAAATCATACTGGTGGATCTTGGCTTTGAAGCAATGCTCGAGCTCCATCGCCTCCAGCAGGGTCCCCGGTGAGCCGCGATCATAGGCGCGATCGTGGGCGATCATGATGGAGTAGAAGACGCCGTCGTACTCCAGCCCGAAGGTGCCCGCCACGCGTTTGTTGCCGACTTTGAGAAAGCGCAGTTGAAACCCCCCGGTGTGGCCGAAGATTTGCGCCAGCTCGCGATAGAACTCGAAGTAGGCCTTCGAACGGCCGACATCGATGCCTTTCTCCGGTTTCCAGCTCTCCTTTTCGATGGCCACATAGGCCGCGAGCCCCGCGTCCAACGCCGGCCAACTATCCAGCGTCTCGAGCACCACCGGACCCTCCTCCTCCAGCAGGCGGAGGGAGCGGTTGAGGTTCTTGCGCAGCTTTCTCGGCCGCTCGGCGATGTACTGTTGCCAATCGCCCTCGACCTGGATGTAGGGACACAGCCAGTCGCGCTCCGCCACCATGCATTTGGCGGCGGCGAGGCGCTCGCGGATCTCGCGGGTGATCGGGAAGTCCGCGCGCTGCTCGTGCAGCCTGAAGATGTCCCAGCGGTCGCGATGGCCGAAGATCCAGGCGAGGGTGGCGTCCAGACAGGCCTCCTGCTCGCGGGCGAACAGGAATTGCGCGCGGTCGACCTGCCAGGGGGAGCCGATCAGCTCCAAGTCGCGAACCAACCCCCCGCGGATGCGTTCGGGGAAGATCCCCAGCGGTGCGATACCGATGATCTTGCCTTGCTCGCGGATAGCCAACAGGTTGAGTGCGCCGTTGAGCGCGAGATACTTCCACCAGGTCCACAGGTGCTCGAAGGACTGAAACACCGTGTAGTCTTCGGTTTCGCGCAGCAGCGCGTTCCACATCGGCTTCAGTGATAGCCAGCGTCTCGGCTCGGTGATGTGCAGGATCTCCAGGTGTCTGTCGCCGACACGATGGGGCCAGACACGTCGGGGAAGAGGCAAGGGCAGGTCCGGGATCCAGTCGGCCCTCGCGGGCATCTCCCAGCGCAGGACCCGTGGGCTCGCCGGGTCGGTGCTCGCCGTGCCGGCGGCGTCGTCGAGCAAGGCGTAGCCCATGTGAAGCGCAAAGCCACGAAAGGTCCGCAGACGACGCAGGTTATCACTGGCGACGCGGGCCTCTAGCGGGCATCCGGGGCAGTAGGCGGAGAGCACCTGCGCGAGCTTCAGCACCAAGTCTCTCACCCGGCGCCGGTAGGCGGGCAGGACCGCAACGTCGCGCAGATGCACGACGCGCTCCGGCCCCCCGTGATGGAGGCTTCGGTCCTCAAGCGTCGCGAGCAGATAGCCGACCGGCTTCCAGCCGCGGAAGAGACCAAAGCTAAGGCTGTCGTCGCGCCGCGCCGGGTCCGACAGCAGCGTTCGGATGGCCGTTTCACCCTGGCGGCCGGCAGGCGGATGAAGTCTCGCCTCAAGGCGGGCGATGTCGGCGGCGTGTGAGCCGTCGAGCGCTTTGAAGTACTGCAACCTTGTCGTCATGTTCCGCAACTTCCGTACAGTCGACGCCGCCAATCCGCGGGTCGCGCCAAGGGCTTTCTCTCGGCCCCGATCGCGTGTCCGCCGCGTCCCGGGAGTAGAATGCGTGCTCGCCTTCCCGAGCGCAAATCCGCGGTATCGCCGACCTTGAATCCTCTTAAGCGTCTCGCTTCCCAGACCGCGGTCTACGGCGTCAGCAGTATCCTCGGGCGGTTCCTCAACTACCTGCTGGTCCCGCTGCTGACCTACAGCTTCGCGCCCGCGCAGTACGGCGTGGTCGCGGAATTCTATGCCTACATGGGCTTCTTTGCCGTGCTCTTGGCGTTCGGGCTGGAGACCGGCTATTTCCGTTTTCGAGAGGGCGGGGAATGGCCTCCGGAGGTGGTGTTTGCGACCGTGCTGCGGGTGTTGCTGATTACGAACGCGGCTTTCTTGCTCGCGGCAGTCGTGTGGCAGCAGCCGGTCGCGGATTGGCTGCGACACTCCGTACATCCCGAGTACATCTGGTGGACCGCGGCCATCCTGGCGCTTGACTCGGTGGGCGCGGTGGCCTTCGCACGGCTTCGCGCGGAGAACAAGGCGCTGCGTTTCGCCATGGTAAAGGTGATCGAGATCGGCGCCAACGTCGCGCTCAATCTGTTCTTCATTGTCGTCGTCAAGCGCGCATTCGAGTCCGATCCCGAGTCAATGCTCGGCCAGCTATGGGACCCGGCCATCGGTGTGGGCTATGTCTTCATCGCCAACCTCGCGGCGAGCGTGCTGAAGCTTCTGCTGTTGGCGCCCCAGTATCGTGGCGGTGCCGCCGGTTTCGACCGGGTGCTGCTCGGTCGGCTGATTCGCTACTCGCTGCCGATGGTGATCATCGGCTTCGCAGGCATCATCAACGAGATGCTCGACCGCGCCGCGCTGAAGTACCTGCTCCCCTACGATGCCGAGACCAACATGGCGCAGCTCGGCATCTATAGTGCCTGCTACAAGCTTTCCATCCTGATGACTCTGTTCATCCAGGCGTTCCGCTACGCGGGAGAACCCTTCTTCTTCGCCTATGCCAAGGAGAGCGACGCGCGCCGTACGTACGCCGTGGTGCTGAACTGGTTCGTGATCTTCTGCGTGCTGATCTTTCTGGTGGTCACGCTTTACCTGGACGTCTTCCAGTACTTTGTCGGACGCGACTACCGAGCGGGACTCGGCGTGGTGCCGGTGCTGTTGCTCGCGAACCTGCTGCTCGGCATCTATGTGAACCTTTCGATCTGGTACAAGCTGACCGACCGCACCTTGCTGGGTGCCGGGGTATCGCTTGTAGGCTCCGCGATCACCATCGCCCTGTTGCTCTGGTGGGTGCCGCAATACGGGTTTCAGGGAGCGGCTTGGGCGCATCTGTTCTGCTACGGGTCGATGGTGGTGATGTCCTATGTGCTGGGTCGCAAGTACTATCCGGTACCTTACGAGGTGGGCCGCGTGGTTGGCTACGTGCTGCTCGGGCTCGGACTCTACGCCGCCAGCAGGCTGGCGGACGACTACCTCGGCTGGGACTCGATGTTGGTCGGGACGCTCTTGCTCATGGTCTTCGTCGCTGTTGTGCTGGCCTTCGACGGCCGGGTGCTGGCGCGTCGACTGCTCCGTTCGATGCTTCCTACCTAGGGAAGCGCTGATCAAATGCCGTCCTGGCATTTGATCAGCTCGCGGTCCGAGAGGCGCGACTCCCGGACCGCTCCATTTTCAAGCCCTTGAGGTGCTTGAAAATACCGGGCGATCCCTGGCCCGGACGGGAAACGCTTTTGATCAGCGTTCACCTAGGATGTCGTATCCGGCGCGACGTCCTTCGAGGGCACGAGCAACCAGGCGGCGATCAGGATCAACACCGCGCCGGCGAGCGCGATCCAGTGCCAGCCGGGCAGCCGGGTCGGGCGGTAGTCGTAGATCCCGCCGGCGCTGATCATCAGTCCGTCGGCCCCGGAGACGATTCCGCTGACCCCGCGCTCGGGCTGATTTTCCGCAAGGTCGGCCGGCCGCGGGCTGCCCAATGCCCTGATCTCGTCGCCCTGCTCGGCGATTTCCAACGAGTAAAGCCCGTTATCGCCGCCGATCCACAGTTGCTCGGCACCTTTTGGATCGCTGCTCGGCGTCAGATGCAGGGACAACACCCGCTTGCCCTCGAGCTCGGGGACTAGCGAGCGCCATGGTTGGCCGGGTTGCGATTGCCAGTAGAGGCCCTTGTCGGTCCCCGCCAACAGCCGCTCGCCGCGGGTGGTGCCGAAGCCGAATACGTTGAGGTCCGCGGGCAGGCCCTGGTTGTTGGGCTGCCACGGCGAGTCCGGTTCCGCGGCCGGTGCCGACAGCACCC
>JBGSTR010000734.1:0-2683 GCA_041736365.1 Chromatiaceae bacterium
TCTTTGCCCGCCTCGGCCGGCGGCTCGCACAGTTGGTCGATCCGGCCCTGTAGATCCTCGGCACCCTGCGAGATCCGGTTTGCCAGCTCGCGAAAGGCGTCGCGCTGCGCCCGCTTATAGGTCTCGTCGGCGCGCAGCTCGAAGGTCGCGCCCGCGCCGATATCGCCGAGCGCGTTGATTGCGACCCGCAGCGGATCAATCCTGGCGGCCACCTGCGCGTAAAGCCGCTGTTGGGCCTCGTGCGAATCGGCATCGGGCTCGTCGCCGAGGCGCGGGCGCACGCCGGACTCGCGCACCGCCTGCAGGATCTCCCGCTGCCTGGAGTTGCCGGCCGCGGTGCCCTGATCCGCGCTCAGGGTTCCGAGCTGAGCGACCAGGGTCTGGAAGGCGTCGACCTCGAACAGGGTCATCGCCATCGCGAACAGGTAGACGAACAGCAGGAACATCAACACCCAGCGAGCATTGAAGCTCCCGAGCTTGCGCAAGCGGCCGTGCGGTTCGGAGTGACGAGCCGGTGTGCCGGACCGGACACCAGCCGTTGGCGGTATGGTTGCAGTCGGAGCAGTGGTGACCTCGGGGCTCCCCGGTTGATCGGATGCCATGCTCGTGGTCCTCCTTAATTCAGACGCCCGCGCAAATCCCGGTCGAACCCAAGTCTCACAAGGATAGGACATTCAAACGGCGCCGGCGGGGACCCCCGCGCCGCCCCGGAAATCGAATAGCGACCAGTCGCGGGTGTTGGGGGTCGAGGCGAGCGCAACGGAGCTGCGCGACGGCATCACACCATCCGCTTGAGCTCCTCACCGGAATGGCGCTCGGATTGGGCCTCGGCGACCGAGCTCCACAGCCGCCGCAACGCCTCGTAGTTGGCGTCGCGCACGACCATGGAGTATCGGTCGCGCTCCGCCGGATCGAGCTTTACCACACGCCTCGCCTTTTGTTCGTCGATGAGCACGGCCAGGCCCTTGCGCCCGAGGCCGATCTCGCGCAGGTGGTCCTGAACCCGGTAGTAGAGCAGCTCCCGGCCTCCGCGCGGATTCGTATCGATCAGGGCAAACGCAAACGGGAAGGCGAACACCGCGCCTTTGTCGACCTCGAACGGGTTGATCACCCGCAGCGAGAGCTGTGCCACGGCCAGCGTCTCTCGCTCCAACCGCTCCGGAAAACACTCCCGCGCAATGCGCTGGGCGTAGTCGATCTCGATGAAGTTGAGGCCGGCGTGCGGTTGCATATCGGCGAAGCTCACCAGCTCGCCGCAGGACACGTCGCCTACGCTCAGGTCGAGCCGGCGGCGGCAAAAACGCTGGAAGCGGGCTCCGTACATGCTTGCCGAGATGGCCCAGGTTACGCGCAACATCCCGGCCCAGGACCAATGCCGGAACAGGTTGATCCAGCCGCGATTATCCGGGTGGCGGTACTGCACCTCCAGGTTCAGATCGTGATAGACGTCTTCCATGATCTGGAGAATCGAGCTGCAGAGGTAGAACCCGGCGCGGATCTCCCAGGGGTTTTCCGGCAGCATGGTGGGGATCGGCGCCGGTTTGCCCCGCCGCCCGGCATCGCTCAAATACCACCATTCCGGGTAAATCTGCTGATCCAGGAAGCGTAGGCTCTCCTCGTTGCGGATGCGCTCGAAGATCGCCTCGACAGCTCGCCGATGGGTGGAGAATGCCGCGTCCGCCCGGCCGCTGGGCGGATACCAGCGTTCGCCAAGCGCGGTGAAGAGCTCCTCGAGATCGACCTCACAGTCGTCTTCCACGGACCGTTGCTCCTGCACGGCATCCTCGAGCACCGCTTCCGTCGCGTGAAACCCCAGCTTGCGATAACTCTCGAACTGGGACTCGCCGTACCACTGATCCGCGGTGGTCTCGTGCGGAAAGTCCGGGTGATCCGCCGCGTACTGCAGGATGTCCGCCGGCGCGTCGCTGGTCAGCGAGGGCTTGATATAGAGAAGAAATCCCGTTTGCGCATTCGTGTCCACGCGCTCGTAGTGGATGCGGCCGACGGCACAATGAAAGCGGCTGCGGCGAGTCTGCGGATCGGGACGCAGGGCCCGAGGATCGATGTCGATGTCCACGCCGAGGTCGATCTGGCACTTGCGAATCGCATTCCCCAGGTCCTCGAAGCCGCAATCCGGATCGCAGCTCGCGTCTGTCGCGATGATGTAGCGGCAGCGACGCCGCACCAGCTCATAGATCCCGAGATTTTCGAAATGCCCGCCGTCGCTCAAGTAGACGTAATCCGACTGATCGGTGGTCATGCCGAACAGCTCCTGACCAAACAGGCGCAGGGCGAGATTCGGACCGGGGCTTTGCCAGCCCGTCCGGGAGCGGGGGTTTTGCAGCCACCAGCCGAGCCGCACATTGAACACGGTCATGAGGAAGGCGGTCGCGGCGCTGGTGTGGTAGCCGGCGTTGGGGCTCGCCGCCGCACCCGAAATGGTCATCGGCAGGCCCAGGGACAGCCATCCGTTCGTCGCGCGAACGTACTCGTCGGTGCGCTGGTAGCAGGGACGGAGCTTGCCGTCCGCGTCCTGGATCTCATAGCCGCAATACATGGGCGTAAAGGTGAAGGACGCCGCCTTGCGCTCCTGCCAGGCGAGATTGCGCGACGAGGTGATGTTCAGCGCGGCATTGATGATCGGCAAGGGTCGCTGCGCGGGCATCGGCGCGGACGTTTCATC
>JBGSTR010000738.1:0-3410 GCA_041736365.1 Chromatiaceae bacterium
CGCGCCGCCGGAGATCACCCACCACACGCCGGCACAGACGATCAGCGGCAGCCAAAGTCCCAGCGACGCCGTTCGAGCACCCGCAGGTCTCCCCCCGGATGACCCGTCGCGGTGTGGCTCCGCGCCCTGCGAAGCGGCCGCGCTCACGTAGGCGCGCACCGATCGGTGTCGGCCTGCGGCGACTGAATCAAGATCGAGGGAAAGTACATCGATAGCTCCTGAGCCGATGCGATCCCGCCACACCCACGACGGGAGGGAGCAGCTCCACCGGCAGTCCCTAGATCGGGACGCGCCGAGCCAAAAAAACTCCCGGGCGCCTTTGAGTCGTCCACAGCCGAGCATCCAAGCAGCGCCGCGAGCCGCCCCCACGCTCGTCGGCGCTCGCTCTATGGTGCGGACGCAGCCGCGCAGCTAGAACCGGATTGAAAGGGCAAGACCGAGACTGTCGGTATCCGCGCCAATCGTTTCCTTGCTGCGAATTCCCACATAGGCAATCTTGATGCTGGCGCTCCGGCCGAGGGGCATTCCCGCGCTGGTGCCGAACACGAGATCCCGTTTGAGGTCGCGCATCCTTACCCCTTCCACCATGGATTCGCCCCCCCAGTCGTAGGCGGCGCCAAGCGACAACCACCAGCCACGCGCCGCGGTATAGGTGACGTGGCTCTGCAGCGCGAACAAAGGGTCTTGCTCGCGCTTCTTGTCGACCCTGAATTCGTTGTTGTCGGTAAAAAACAGAAGCGACCCGGTGAGCTCGCAGGACCAAGGGCCCCGCGAGTGCAGGACACCGAGCTGGGGTTCGATTACGAAGCGGTTCTGACCCAGATTGAGCACTTTGTCCTTCTGATATTCGCCCAGTGGCAAGGTCAAGGCGAGTGCCGCGCCGACCACCGTTTGGACGGGATGGGATGCCCGGTACTGCCGGAAGGCGTCCGGGGGCAGCGCCGGGGCACCCGCCAAGCTCACCGAAAAACGGATGCGTGGATCCGCCGGGCCGATTCGGCCGACGGTGCGCGATTGGCCGTCCAGCAACCCCTTCCATGTGGCGTGTTGATGGGGCACCAGGAAATCGACACGGGCGGATCGCCCGAAAAAATCAAACGCACGCAAGTAGGACACCGCCACCGTCTCGACCTCTACCGTGGCGTCCTCGACCTTCAGCACCGGGTCGAATGCGATGTCGCCTTCCGTATAGACAGCGCCCGCCCCGACCACGTTGGTGCCGATTGGCAGTGGCGTCCAACGGCGAGGCTCCATGTCATCCGCAAGCGCGACGCCGGCCAGTGCCAGGCACAGCAGGCCGATCCCGCCGTCGATCGCCTTCGGCTTCTTTGCCCATCGGATCCCCGACCGGGTGCAGGTGTTCATCGCGTTGTCCGTATCCACGTCAAATCGTCGTAGAGAGCCAAGTATCGCGAACCGGTCCTTGCGCCGCCGCTCGCCCGAATCCGGCCTCGGATGCCGTGGACTAGACTTCACGGGAAGACATCTTCATCCGATCGAGCGAGGTGAGACCCATGAGCATCGCACCCACGTTGCAGTCGTACCTGGACGGCCGGGCCGTAGAATATACGCTGGTGCCCCACGACCACACCCTATCGAGCATGGACACCGCGGCCGCCGCCCACATCCCCGGCGACCGGCTAGCCAAGGCCGTGATCGTAAATCGGCAGGGGGAGCACCTGATGGTGGTGGTACCGTCGGACTACCATGTTCACCTGGGACGACTGCACCGCCACCTCGGCGCGGAGGTGGGACTGGCGACCGAGGCGGAGCTGGCGGGGCTGTTTCCGGACTGCGAGCGCGGCGCCATCCCGCCGGTCGGAGGCGCCTACGGGATCACGACGTTGGTCGAGAACCGCTTGCGCGATCAACCCGAGATCTATTTCGAGTCGGGCGACCACGCGTCTCTGGTGCGCGTGAGCGGTGACGACTTTCGGGCGCTCACCGCCGATGCCGATCCGGTGGATGTGGCGGTGCACATCTGACGCCGGGCCTTGGTCCCGATCAATCCGCCTCCTGCATTTGCCTGCGAAAGAATCCGGGCAGCTCGTCTGAATCCGGGAGCTCGCCGGGCGCCAGCGCCCGCGCCCCGGCCGGGGCGGGGAAGTCGAAGTCGTCCGCGCCGGCGTCCCTGCCCGTCTTCCAGGCCCTGATGTCGATGCTGTATTGAGGCCAGCCGGTCACCTGGGTGCTGGTGATGAGGTAGCGGCAAGGATAGGGACGCTCGCCTTGGGCAATCCAGATCTGCCAATCCAGCTCCGGGGTCCGAAACGCGAGATGGTCGCATTCCACGCCGCCGATGACGCCGCTCCCGAGGTCCTTCGCGTCGACGACCTGCGGCATCAGCTGGCCCGCGACATCCGACATCAGTAGATCCGCAGCGGGGAGCGGCCTTCGAAGGGTGTCGCGCAGGACGTCGACCAGCTCATCTACGGTGCCGGATACCCGGGCCCGGGCGTAGACGTTCTCGGTCTTGCCGAGGATGGTCAGCGTGTTGCCGTCGAACACCGTTTCGACGTCCGCAAACCCGCCCGATCGCGCGGCCCGAATCTTATCGGGCCGTTTGAGCGTCACCGTGCCCGAGCTGGCGAGCGCCAGGTTCTGGCCGTCCGCTGTGACGATCTCCAGCGTCGAGTCGTAGTCGAACGCAATGGCTTGCTGCGCGGCGAGATAAACCGACATCGCCGCAACCAATTGCCGCGCTTGGGTTTCATCGGCTTGGACGGTGGCCGGTTGACCGAGCGTGCCGGCGCAACAGGCGATAAGCATCACTCCGAACGGGTTGCGGGGCATGTGAAGCTTCCGGTCCGTGGGAACCGAGATTATCGACGCGAATCGAAAGCGGTGAAAGCCGGCCGGAAGCCGATACCCCGATCCGAGGGAATTGCGGCCGGTAAACCCTGGCAATTGTCTCGGTTCTGTCGGAGTATCACGGTCAAGCGGCCTGGACGCTGGAGGAGCGAATGGAATACGAGCACCTTTTGCTGGAACGGTGCGATCCCGAGCGGCTCACCAAGATCATCGACGGAAGCGCGATGCGCCATCGGGTGCTGCCGGGCGGGGTCATGACGGTGGAAGCCGAGCGGCTGTGTATCGGCTCAAGCGCGCTGCATCGCGGATTGTACGGCATGGGAATCCTGGTCGACGGGGCCTGGCCGCGGGAAAGAATCACGGTCGGCTTGTTCCTCGATTCGCCCGCGGATGCCACGACCAACGGGCGGATCTGCCCGCGCATGAGCCTGCAACTGTTCGGCGAAGGCTGCGAGCTCAATTATCGCGGGCCACCCCGGAGCCACTGGTTCGCCTACTGCGTCGAGCGCGAGCAGCTCCAGCGGGCGGCGCTTGCGCTCCACGGCGGATTAGACTTCGGCTCGGGCGCGGTCCAATTCGGCTTGCCGGGCGCGCCGCTC
>JBGSTR010000741.1:0-1576 GCA_041736365.1 Chromatiaceae bacterium
CGGCGACCGGCAGGGGCGATTTCCTTGGTGGCCTTCCGCGGCTTCGGCAGCGAGGATCGCGTCTATATCGCCGGGCGCGTGCTCGAGGATATCGGCGCGGGCGAGACGTCGGGACTGCACCGGCGAGGGACGCCGCTCCTGAAGCGCCTGCGCGACGCGCGTCGGCTACTGCTCAGCCGCGAGGTACCGGAGGCGAGCGTAGGCATCGCGTTTGCCGGAGAACAGTGGCAGACCGTAAGCGACAGCAACGGGTTCTTCGATTCTTGCCATACCCTGGACGAGCCGGCGACGTCCGGGCCCATGTGGCACCGTTACGAGCTGACGCTGACTGGCGCACCGGAAGGTACCGACCCGCCGCCTACGGTCGTGGGCCGGGTGCTGATGAGGCCTGGCAGCGCTCGCCGGATCGTGATCAGCGACATCGACGACACGGTGGTCTACACCGGGGTCGCCAACAAGCTGGTGATGCTGTGGCGGCTGTTCGCGACCGGTGCGCACCGGCGTTCGCCGTTTCCCGGCATCGCCGCACTCTACCGATCAATGCACGCCGGTGCGACGGGTGACGAGGCCAATCCCATCCTTTATGTCTCGCGCAGCCCCTGGAGTATCTATCCGATCCTGGAGGAGTTCTTCCAAATCAACGACATCCCGGTCGGTCCCGTGCTACTGCTGCGCGATTGGGGCCTCACCTATCGTCACCCGCTGCCGCGCCGAGCCCCGGAGCACAAACGAGTGCTGATCGATCGCATCCTCGCCGTGGAGCGCGACGCGCCGGTCGTTCTGATTGGAGACAGCGGCCAGCGGGATCCCGAGATCTACGCCGACGTGGCGCAGCGTCACCCTGGGCGCGTGGCCGCCATCTACATACGCGACCTCGAGCCCGGCCGGGAGCGCTCGCGGGAGCTCCGGGCGCTTGCGATGAAGCTGGCGAAGGTCGGGAGCGAAATGATCCTGGCGCCCGACTCCATGACCATGGCGGCCGACGCCCAACGGCGCGGCTGGATCGGCACCAGACATCTCGCCGAGGTGAGGCGCGACGCGGCCGGAGCCGCTTGAAGAAGATGCCCGCGGTGACGAACGAAGGTACCGAAGGAATCGGTGGGAGGAGATCAATGACCAAGATCCCGACCGAGTGGGCGCCCGATAGCACATTGGCCCTTTGGTCCGAGGGATATCGCTTCATTTCCGAACGTTGCGACGCCCATGGGTCGGACCTGTTTCAGGCCCGTCTGCTGCTCGAGCCGACGATCTGTATGCGCGGTGCGGCGGCGGCCCGACTGTTCTACGACCAGAGCCGTTTCGTGCGTTCAGGTGCCGCGCCGAATCGCATTCAGAACACCCTGTTCGGCCATGGCGGCGTGCAGGGACTGGACGGTGGGGAGCATCGCCGGCGCAAGGCAATGTTCTTGTCGCGCATGGCCCCGGCGGATCTACAACGATTGGTCGACATTGCCGCCGGTCAGTGGCGCGACGCGCTGCCCCGGTGGCAGGCTGCAGGACGGATCCAGCTCCTCGCGGCGGTGCGCGAGGTGCTCGCGCGCGCAGTGTGCACATGGGCGATGGTGCCCTTGCCCGA
>JBGSTR010000744.1:0-5894 GCA_041736365.1 Chromatiaceae bacterium
GCTCGGCGACGCATTGATTCGCGGCGTGCGCGCCGCGGGTCTGGACGTGGTCGATCTGGGCGTGGTGCCGACCCCGGTGGTGTACTTCGCCTGTTGCCATCCGCGCAACGGCGCCGGCGCGGTGGTCACGGCGAGTCACAATCCACCCGAGTACAACGGCGTAAAGGTGGTTTTCGGCGGCGAGAGCGCGGACGCCGAGACCATCCAGGCGCTGCGCGAGCGCATTGAGCGCGGCGACTTCAGCAGCGGAAACGGCAAGTACCGCGCCACCGATCTCATCCCGTCCTATCGCGAGCGCATCGAGCACGAGGTTGCCCTGGCGCGCGAGCTGAAGCTCGTCATCGACTGCGGCAACGGCGCCGCGTCGTTGGTCGCGCCGCAGCTCTTTCGCGACCTTGGCTGCGAGGTATTCGAGCTCAACTGCGACATCGAAGAGGGCATGGGCGAACGCACCCTCGACCCCGCGGTGCCGGAGCATACCCGCGAGCTGGGTGAGCTGGTGCGCGCCAAGGGAGCAGACCTCGGCCTGGCTTTCGACGGCGACGGGGACCGTCTCGGGGTGGTCGGATCCGACGGTCGCTTCGTCGCCGCGGATCGGGTGTTGATGCTGTTGTCCGCGGACGTGCTGGCACGTTACCCGGGGAGCGATGTGGTGTTCGACGTCAAGTGCTCGCGTCTCCTGGCCGAGGAGATTCGCCGCAGCGGCGGCAGACCGGTGATGTGGGCCTCCGGACACGGGCCGCTCAAGGCGAAGCTACGCGAGACCGACGCACCCATCGCCGGCGAGCTCACGGGCCACATCATCTTCGGGGAACGCTGGTTCGGGTTCGACGACGCGCTTTACGCCGGCGCGCGGCTGTTGGAGGTGTTGGCCCTGGACCCGCGCGGCAGCGCCGAGATCTTCGGATCGTTGCCACAGAGCGTGGCCACCTCGGAGCTGGGGGCGCGGCTGCCGGAGGGGGAGGCCGAACGCATCATGGAGCGGGTACTGGTGCTCGCCGATCGACTCGAAGGCGTCGAGGTGGTGACAATCGACGGTCTGCGGGCCGAATTCGAGCGCGGCTGGGGGTTGGTGCGAGCGTCCAACACCCAGCCCAAGCTGGTGTTCCGCTTCGAGGGCGAGGATCAGGCGGCGCTCGACAAGATCCAGGACCTGTTCCGCCGCCTGATGGCGAAGGCGGCGCCCGAGGTAAAGCTGCCGTTTTGACCGGCGCCACGCGCGGATTGTCTCGCCCCGCTGCGCCGGCGGCGGCGCTCACCCAACCCAACCCAATCGACCGAGCACAGCGATGTCATTGCCAAGCGAACGAGCCCACACCATAGCCCACGTCCTGATCGAGGCGCTCCCGTACATCCGCCGCTTTCGCGGCAAGACCGTGGTGATCAAGTACGGCGGCAACGCCATGGTCGACCAGGCGCTGAAGGAGGGCTTCGCGCGCGACGTGGTGTTGATGAAGCTGGTCGGTATTAACCCGGTGGTGGTGCACGGCGGCGGCCCGCAGATCGGCTCGCTGCTCAAGCGGTTGGGCAAGGCGAGCGAGTTCGTCCAGGGCATGCGGGTCACCGACGCCGAGACCATGGATGTGGTCGAGATGGTCCTCGGCGGCCTGGTCAACAAGGAGATCGTCAATCTGATCAACCGCCACGGCGGCGCCGCGGTCGGGCTCACGGGTAAGGACGGAGACCTGATCCGTGCCCGCAAGCTGCTGCTGCGCCGCGATGCCCCGGAGCTCGACGTGCCGGAGATCATCGACATCGGTCATGTCGGCGAGGTCGAGAGTATCGACGCCGCGGTGGTTCACATGCTGGTCAACGGCGACTTCATTCCGGTCATCGCGCCGATCGGCGTGGGCAAGGACGGACGCTCCTACAACATCAACGCCGATCTGGTCGCGGGCAAGGTCGCCGAGGTGCTGAATGCGGAGAAGCTGGTGCTGCTCACCAATACCGCCGGCATCCTCGACGCCGACGGCAACCTGATCCCCGAGCTGGACGTGGGGCGCGTCAACGAGCTCATCGACGTCGGTGTAATCGCGGGCGGAATGTTGCCGAAGGTGCGCTGCGCGCTGGAGGCGGTCCAGGCCGGTGTACGCACCGCCCATATCCTGGATGGCCGCGTCGAGCACGCCCTGATGCTGGATCTGTTCACCGACGAGGGCGTGGGGACCTTGATCCGCCGGCGCCGCTGAGGGACTCATTGAAACGCTGATCAATTACCCTCCTGGCGTTTGATCAGCTCGCGTTCCGAGAGGCGCGACTCTCGGAACGTTCCATTTTCTCGTCGCTTAAGGCGCGCGAAAATGCCGGGCCATCCCTGGCCTGGACGGGAACCGCAAGAAATCAGCGTTCCTTAGCGGAGGGGGCCGGCGGCTCCCGGCGACGGGGTCGGCGGCTCGCTGGTGACCGCGGCGCGGAATCCCTCGATCACACTCAGCGAGCGTTCGTCGTGGCAGTCGGTGTCGCCCGGGAGCGTGTTCTTGCACTGGAGGTCGAGGAATACGGATGCCGTGCCGTCGCCCGTCGCCTCGATGCGCGCCAGGGTCAGGCTGAGATCGTCCAGGGTCTGCGGCGGAGCGGTGATCACCAGCACGCGCCCGACCGACTGAATGGGCGTCGTGGTGTGTTTGCCTACGTAGGCGACGGCGCGGCTCCAATAGCGATCGCACTCGGAGGCGTTTCCGCAGGTCACGAGGTTGTGGACCACCGGGGGGCGCGTGTTCTCGAAGCGATCCAGGCTCGGCACGGGCTGGTTGGTGAGCTGCTGAAAGCGCCTTAGATCGCGATCGAAATCGGCGCGAATCGCGTCCTTCTGCTGCTCCCGCGCGACGATCGTCTGGAACGCGCTCTGGATGTACTCCTCGGTCTTGGCAATGGTGTCGAGGATGTCCGCGGTTACCGGCTTGCCGGCGCGCTCGAGGTTGGCGGCCTGGGTGCGGGCGTTCTGCAGCCGGCTTTGGTGGCGGCGAATGTTGCTGCGCGTGACCTGGATCATCACGTCGATGGCCGCGAGCTTGCCGTCTCGCGCCATCAGCAGATCGTCCGCGGAGCGAAAGGTCCGCAACAATACCTGATCCGCAGTCTTTTGCTGCTCCACCAGCTGCTCGCGCTGCGCGCGCAGGCGCTCCAGCTCCTGGTCGCGGCGCAGCTCCTCGAGACCACGCGCCGGGGGTACCGTTTCCAGACGCACGCCGTCCTTGCTCAGCTCGGTGCGACCCTTGTCGACCTGCGACGGGGGGATCGTGTCGGTGTACTGGACGACCCCGTTCTCGTCTACCCAGCGGTAGAGTCGCGCATCCACGCCGACACCGCCGAGCGCCAGCGTCCCGGCAATGAGCATGCTCAACGCGAGCCGTACGGCCGGCGATCGGCGCGTATTTGCAGGTACTGCTGACACAACTGGCACGATAGTGGAACGGCTGCGGTATCCGATGATGGCGCCGCGGCGCGGTGCTTGGCTTGGGCCGTGAACGCACGGCCGATGCACCGCCGCGTTCGCCCCAGTCTTAAATTCCGTAGCGTACTCGATGTTCGCACACCGCGGCGAGCAGCGCCTCGCAGTTGGGTCGCTCCTCCAGGTATGCGATCAGGTCCGCCAGGGTGACGATGCTGAGCACCGGCAGGCCAAGCTGCTCGCCGACCTCGGCCGTGGCGGAAAGGCTGCCGCGGCCCCGTTCCTGGCGGTCGAGCGCGATCACCACGCCCACCGGCTCGGCACCCGCGCCGCGGATGATCTCAACCGACTCGCGAATCGAGGTCCCGGCGGTAATGACGTCGTCGATGATGAGCACGCGGCCGCCCAGGGCTCGCCCGACGATCGCGCCGCCCTCCCCGTGGTCCTTGACCTCTTTGCGGTTGAAGGCATAGGGGATATCGCGTCCGTGCAGCCGCGCCAAGGCGATGCTGGTCGCGGCGGCCAGCGCAATGCCCTTGTAGGCGGGTCCGTAGAGCAGATCGAATGGGGGGCCGGCGTCGAGTATGCGGCTTGCGTAGGCCTCGCCGAGGCGCGCGAGCCGCGCCCCCGTGTCGAATTGGCCCGCATTGAAGAAATAGGGGCTTTTCCGCCCCGACTTCAGGCTGAAGTCACCGAACCGGAGCGCACCGATATCGGTGGCGAAGGCGAGGAAGTCGCGTTGGTAATCCTGCATGGGCATTCGGCTCCCGGTGATACCCGGAAGATACGACCGTTGCGCGTGGCCGGGCGACGTTCGGCGCTGGTTTGAAATCCGCCTGACGAGAGCGGACGGCGGCTCGATGGGTCGAGCCGCCGCGCACTCATTCGGTGAAGAATTGTTGGCTCATCTGAATCGTCTTGGACTCGCCGGCGCCCTCCGGTTTCACCACGATCTCGAAGTTGAGGGTCTGCTGGTCGACCACCGGGAACTCGCCGATGTAGTAGACCGCGGTCTGCTCCTGGATCATGCGCATCGGAATGCGGCTCTTCTGGCCGGTGAGCGTCACGATGTTGACGTCGACGTTGGCGGGGGCCGAGGTGCCGGTCGTGCCGGCGGCCTCCTTGATCACGCTGACGTTCAAGAGGCCGCGATACTTGCTCCGCGTCAGTCCGTAGGCCTTGGCGATATCCGGATTCAGGGTGGCCGTGCTGAGCGCGTTGTAATGGATGGTGAAGTCGCCCATACGGGTGCTGTGCTCGTCCGCCACGCTTACCCCGGATAACAAGCTCGCGGCAAGCAGCAGTGAAAAGGTGATCCGCCTAAACATCAATGGAGTCCTCCGTCATCGTTCGTTTCTGGTTATGACACCTTGTGGAAGCGCCGCGCTCTCGCGGCTGCCACTCGACGCGCACAGCATACGGTGCGGCGCGCCGGCTGCAAACTTTGCGCTCGAAACAACCATCCGGTCGGGCGAGCGACGCCGGAGGCTGTCGTCATCCGCGTATCACCAAGCGGGGTCGGGCCGCGCCTTCGGGCACGCGCAACGGGTCATGGTACAGGGCGTTGTGCATGTTTCGAAGCGCCGTCAGCTCCTTGGCCAACGTCAGGTATCCGGACTTGAGGTCCTCGATGCGCTCCTGCAGCGTCTCCTTGGATTGCTCCACCCGCTGCAGCTTCTCCAGTCGTTTCTCCGCGCTCGCCTTGCGGGCGTCGATGACCTCCGCAAGTGGTTGCAGGGTATCGCGAATCCAACCGTCGAAGGCCTGGCGCAACTGGTCGAAGAGCACCCGTGCGCGCGACACCATCTGCTCGTCGAAGCGTCGAATCACGGCGCCCCGCGGCAAGGTCACCATGGTCGAGCTGTGGCGGAAACTCTCGACCTCCTGGTACAGCAGCTCGATCTCGACTCGGTAGTTCATCGGCAAGAAGACCTTCGGCGCCTGTACTTCCAGCCCGAAGTCGTCGCAGTAGCCCTGATAGGTGACGCGCACCAGCTTGCGCAAGCGCTCGCTATCGGTCGCGATCGACTGCATGGTTGCGCGCAGCTCGTCGAACAGGTCCTTCATGGCGCGGCTGAGGCCCAGCGTCGTTCGGCTGCGAGTCAGGGCTGTTCGGGCGCGCTCGATCGAAGCGCCGATGCTCTGCTCGTCGAGTAGCGCACGGCAGGCCTTGGTCTCGTCGAGCAATTGCTCGCGGCTGCGCTGAAACTGCTGCACGCCCTTGAGGTATTGCTCCTGCTCGATGCGGGTGGCCTCCAGCAGATCGGCGATGACCTCACGGGTCTTGTCGCGCAGCCCTTCCATTTCTTCGAGCTGGGTCTTGAGCGCCTTCATGCGCCGACCGAGCTGCGAGCGATTGTCCTCCAGCAGCCCTCCCGCGCCGCCTTCGATAGCGGCTATCAGCTGCCGGTGCCGCGTCTGCATCGCGGCGGTCGCCAGCCGACTCTCCAATGCCGCCAGCCCGCTGCTCCTAAGCCGGCTCTCGTCCGCTTCGCGCTTGGCC
>JBGSTR010000745.1:0-1650 GCA_041736365.1 Chromatiaceae bacterium
GTCGTCGCCGTTGGGAACGTAGTAGATGCGGAGGGCTTCACGGGGAGCCTCCTTGGCGGTGGCTTTCGGGGCCGCGCTCGCGGCCTTGCTTGGCGCCGGTGCCGTCGCCTTGCTCGGTGCCTCCGGGGCTGCTTTCCTTACCACCGACGGGGCGGTGGGCAGCGGCGATTTGGCACTGGTCTTTGGAGTCTTCTTTTGCGTTGCCTTGGTTTCGGACGCCTTGGCGCTTCCGGGTCGCGCCGCCGTCTTCTTGGTCACGATTTTGTCGTCAGCCATGTCACTCACTCGCTTCTCGCGTAACGGTTGGTTGGTATCGAATCAAGGGGCAGGGTCAGCCATGCACACGATCTTTTTTCCATAGGATACACGCGAACGCGGCGAGTGCGCAGGTCCCGTTTCGATATAATTTCCCGCGCGCGATTCCGCCCGGGGAGCTACCGGCCCGCTCACCCCGCGCCGCGCCGGGAGGGCACTCGCGGCGACACCGGAAAAGGTCTGGCCCCATCGCAATCTCACTCCGAGCGTAGGGCCACCGCGGGCTCGGTCCGCGACGCGCTCACCGCCGGATAGACACCGGCCAGCAGCGCCGCCAACCAGGCAAGCAGCACACCTCCGGCGAGCACGGACGGCGACACCGACATCGGCATGGTCCAACCGAAGGAGCGAACGTTGACGACCTCGATCAACTGGGCAGCCAGGATGACCCCAAGCGGCGCGGCGAGGAGGCCGGCGGCAATGCCTAGAATCGACGTCTGCGTGAGCACCAGCGTGGCGAGCTGGCGGCGGGTCAAACCGGTTGCGCGCATCAGCGCATAGTCGCGGCGGCGTTCGAGCTGCAGCGACATCAGGGCGCTGAGCACGCCGATGAACGCCACACCCAGGGCCAGCAGCCGCAATACGCGGGTGATGGCGAAGGTACGATCGAAAATCTCCAAAGACTGCTCGCGAATCTCCTGATTGAAGCTGATCAGCAACGGCGTGCCGGCGGACTCGACCAGGGCTCGTACCTGCTCGAACACCCGCTCGCGGTCGGCGTCGGGGTCGAGGATCAGGCCGAGAGAGGAGATCGACGGGTCGTCGAACAGGGGCGCGTAGTGCTCGCGCGCCATGACCAGCATGCCGCTGTCCGAGCCGTAATCCTGGAACACGCCGCCGACGCCCAAATCGCGCCAGCCTTGGCTGGTGAAGAGCGCGAGCCGATCCCCGACCGCGAGCCGGTTGTGACGGGCGAACGGCTCCGAGATCAACAGCAGATCGCCCGCCGCGAAGCCGGACCATACGTCCTTATCGCTATCCCCAATGAAACGAAAGCCGCGCGGGCTGCGGGAAGACGATTCCAGCGCCAGGATCGACACCGGCCCCTTTTCGGTGGTTACGCGGCCGCGCCGTCCCTTGCCCACCTCGGCGATGCCCGGAAGATTCGCGATGGCGGTGTCGAGTCCCGGCGGAATCGCGCCGTCGGGACGACCTCCCGAGCCGGTCGGGGCGGAGACGTAGATGTCGCTCTGAAGCGTGGTCTCCAGCCACACGATCAGACTCCCGCGGAAGCTCTCGATCATGATGCCTACACCTACCGCGGTGGAGATCGCTACCGTAAGCGCGGCCGCCGCGATCCCGGTGCGGGTGATGGACGCGCCGATGCCGCGGGCG
>JBGSTR010000757.1:0-3255 GCA_041736365.1 Chromatiaceae bacterium
TGACGAAGTGCTTGTGGTCGGTCCGCCACGCATAGCGCCCGGTGAGGACGGCGTAGCGACTGGGTGAGCAGGAGGTGCTGCCGGTATGCACGTCGGTAAACAGCAGCCCCTGTGCGGCTAGGCGTTCCAGATTCGGCGTAAGCAGTGTCCTGTTGATTGGCGCCGCCGTAGGTCCCAGGGATTGATTCAGGTAGGCGCTGGTGTCCCCGAGGCCCATGTCGTCGGCCATCATTACGATGATGTTGGGCGGCAGGGGCGACACGGCAACGGCCGTAAAGTTTGCCGCTACCTCGGTCCCCGAGAGAACCCGGTTGTAAAGCCGCAGGATCGCGATTTGCCCATCGTACCCGCCAAAACCCGTTCCCTGATCGCCGCCGAGTCCGCCTCTGTAAGCCCCGAGGGCGGCGGCGTCGCCACCGTCCCAGTCGGCACCGAGGAAAGGCGCACCGGCGCGCCACGCGCCATTGACGTAGAGCTTCAGTCGAGCGTTGCCGAGGTCGATCACGCCGACCGCCTGAATGAATTCATCCGCATCGACGCCCGCCAGAGACGTGCGCACCAACCCGTCTCGGGCGACGGGGTCGGGGTTGGTGCCGTTGCGAACGGCGAGCACGAGATCGCCGCCGTCGAGACGCAACGACATCCCGTCGCTCGTCCCGCCGGTCTCGAAGAGGACCTCCTTTCCGACAAGATCGCTCGGCTTGAACCACAACTCGATGCTGATGCTGCTCCGGTCGATCCCGGACCCCAGGATCTCCGCGAGGCTGTTGGCGAGGAGTCCGTCGGAGCGGCGCACCGAGAGCACGCCATCGTCATCCTGCGAGCCCGCGGAAAAGACGTACGCTTCGGGGATTCCCGGATAGTCGCTGACCCCGGCGGCGAGGTTCCCGCCGTCGCTGCGCGAAAACCTCCAGTCCAGCGCGTCGCCGGGCAAGTCGGTAGTCAAGTCGACCGGGTGGCGGTTCTCCCAGTCCGCGCCGCCGGAGAGCGCGCCGATGGCGGCTTCGTAGCTCAGAACGAGACCCGCGAGCTCGCCCGCGGGGGGCGCAAGGGTCTCGCCCTCCGCGATCTGTCGGAACAGCACCGCGACTTGACGCTCGTTCAGCGCCCGACTGTAGAGATTGACGATGGCGATCTCGCCCGCGAATCCGCGGCTCCGGAACGCGCTCAGGTCGAGCACTCCGCCGGCCGGAGCGGCCGATCCGCCGATGATCGAGGTGCTGCGCAACAACGCCGCCGTGGCCGTGCCGGACCAGTCGGTTATGGCGATGGTCGCGACACTGGGCGGCGCAGTGACGGTGCCGGTCGCCACCGGATTTTGTCCCCCGGTGTTGGCAACCGGAAGAAATCTGCTACCTGCGGCGGCCAGGGTCTCGTCCTTGAAGAGCCCCGTCCCGGCGTCGTTCAGCGGCGCGGCGAGCTCACCGTTTACGTACAGCGCGATGCGCGGGGCACCGCCGCCGGTCTCGACCGTGGCGATCACATGCAGGAATTGGTGGACGTCGCTCAGGCGCGTCTTGACGACGGCCACCAGGTCCTCCAGGCCGTCGTCGACGATCCCGTCCGGCGGAGCGCTGAGGTCGATGCCGCCGCGTACGTCGGATTGCCGCACCTGAAAACGCAGCACGTCGTTCTCCAGGGTTAGGGAGGCACCGACGACCGCGCCACCAAAGCTGGCAAGAAGCTGCGGTCCACCGCTGAGGCTCGCGGGACGCAACCACAGCTCGATGCCGGCCGCACCGTTGCTCGGATCCAGCGGCACCGCTTGGATACTCCCCGGTGTGAGAACGGCCCCCGTGTTGCCGCCGCTCCCGAACGCCGCCTCAAGACCCGGAAACGCGTACTCGTCCAGCGGCCGTAGCGTTGGCAGCGCGGATGCGCTCCAGCTCCACACCTGGCTACCCGCGAGAGGGTTGCGATGGGGCTCCCAGGTCGCGTCAACCCTACTCTCGGAGGCTGTGTCCCAGGCGACAACGATGTTGTAAGGCGAGATGAGCTGCCCGCTGCACGGCGTGACGAATGCCAGCAAGCAAGCGGCGAGACCCGACGATCCGATGACACGGTGGCTCATTTCAGTGCCCCCACTTAAGAGAAACAAAGCGGGAAAACAGGCTCGAGCTCGCTACCACGAAATTGACGAAGTAGTGCTCTCTAAGTGTATGACACGGCCGGTTGGTGTCAAATGGGACGGCGGTCACAAAATGGCCATCGAGGGCGCTCTTCGCGCGGAAGTATTTCAGCTTTTAATGCTTATTAAACATATCTTTATAGGATCTATACCAAAGTGCCTTACAGGTGGGCAAGACGCCGAGCCTAGAGCCGCGAGTCGAACACGTTACAGGGGTCTTTTCCAACATGGAAACCATACCGCGCGGTAGCGTCAACGTGCCGGTTTTGGATACCGCCAGCTTCGCTCCAAGTCGCGCAGGCGCAGGTTTTGCGGTCCTTAGTGGCGGTTTTCGCCCCGGGAGGAATGCACGCATCGCCGAATCCGGGATCAACGGGTGATCGAACCCCAACAGAGGCTTCGGAGGATCGAAAGCACCCAGCCGATGGCGGTGCCCTCGAGATCAGCGAGCGAGTGCGTCCGGGGACAGCACCATGACATCGTCGCTGCGCAGACACACGGTGATGGACTGACCGCGCGTGATCGCATGCCGGTCCAGAACCCGGGCGGGCAATCGCATCTGTAGGCGCTCGGCGGGCAGCTGCTCCGGTTCCAGCCAAACGATCACGTCCCCGCCCAGCTCGATCAGGTCCGCAACTCGAACCGGAATCGGATTCTCGAGACGGCTGCTCCAGGGCTTGTCCGGCCGCACCATCAGCACGTTGACCGGCTGGATCGCCCAACGGATTGGACCCGCGGCACCCCTGCCCGACCGAAAACGCACGGGATGCGGTCCCCATTGCAACAGCGGCGCCTCGGGATCGGCCGAATCGTCGATGCGGCCGTCGAAGATGTTCGGGATATCGAGCAGGCGCGCGGCGGCCTCGCTGGTCGGACCCGCGAGCACCTCGCGAGTCGGTCCCTGCTGCAACAGCTTGCCGCCGTGCACCAAGCACAGGTGCGAGGCGAGCTGTGCCGCCTCGTCCAGATCGTGCGTGACCAATACGATGGTCGCGGCGAGCTGTGCGTGTAACCGCAGCAGCTCCACATAGAGCCGTTTCTTGGTGGTTCGGTCCACGGCCGAGAAGGGCTCGTCGAGCAGCAGCACCGCCGGCTCGCGGGCGATTGCACGAGCCAGCGCCACCCGC
>JBGSTR010000770.1:0-3154 GCA_041736365.1 Chromatiaceae bacterium
GCGCTTGCCACGGGGCCAGACTCCGCTCGCCCTACGGGCTCCCTCCATCTGGCCCCGTGGCAAGCGCTTCAAGCACCCCGCGAGCCCGGAACAGAGGATAACTCCTCCGGGGAAGATAATCACACGGGATGGGACACCTAAGAGCCAAGAGCCGAGGGCGAAAATCCCTGATCGACCGGCGGCGCGGCGACGGCGTGAGCCGTCGGCAAAACCGGCGCCGGGCCCTTATATCAGCGCGCGTCGTTCGCCTTCACCCTCGACGTTCTCGACACAACGACCGCACAGCTCCGGGTGCTCGGCGTGGGTGCCCACGTCCGGGCGATGGTGCCAACAGCGCACGCACTTGGGGTGCGGCGAGGCGTTGACGCGCACCGCCAGTCCGGGGATTTCGGTGTCCACGGCGGTGTCCGGCCGCTCCGCAATCGGGTGCAGCCGCACGTTCGATACGATCAGCAGGAAGCGCAGCTCGTCGCCAGGTTGGGCGAGCAGGGCGTTGAGCCGCTCGTCGCAATAGAGGTCGAGCTCGGCATCGAGTGAGGAGCCGATCCGATCCGCCTTGCGCGCCGCCTCCAGGGCCGGGCCCACCGCCACCCGCGCGGCGATGGCCTGATCCCAGAACGAACGATCCAACCCGTCGTCGCCCGTCAGCGCGAACAGCCCCTCGTACCAGGTCGCGGTGAACACCGTCTCCGAGCGTTCGCCGGGAAGGTGCTGCCAGATCTCCTCTGCGGTGAAGCTGAGCACCGGCGCGAGCCAGCGCACCATCGCCTCGGCGATGTGGAACATGGCGCTCTGGCAAGAGCGGCGCGCCAGGCTGTCCGCTTGGGTGGTGTACTGACGGTCTTTGATGACGTCGAGGTAAAAACCGCCCAGGTCGACGACGCAAAAGTTGTGGATGCGCTGATAGATCAGATGGAATTGATAGCCGCGGTAGGCATCCAGGATCTCCTGCTGGAGCCGCAGCGCGCGGTCCACCGCCCAACGGTCGAGCGCCAGCATGTCGCCGGGTGCGACCAGATTGAGCGCCGGGTCGAAGCCGTTGAGGTTGGCGAGCAGGAAGCGGGTGGTGTTGCGGATGCGCCGGTAGGCGTCCGCCGTGCGGCGCAGGATCTCGTCGGAGACGCTCATCTCGCCGCGATAGTCGGTGGCCGCCACCCACAGGCGGATGATGTCCGCACCCAGGGTCTTCATCACGTCCTGGGGCCGCACCACGTTGCCCCGCGACTTGGACATCTTCTCGCCCTTGGCGTCGACCGTGAAGCCGTGGGTCAGCACCTGCCGGTAGGGCGCGCGGTCGTACATGGCCACCGAGGTCATCAGCGAGGACTGGAACCAGCCGCGATGCTGGTCGGAGCCCTCCAGGTAGAGATCGGCGGGTGAGCGTAGATCCTCGCGTCGTTCAAGCACGCAAGCGTGGGTGACACCGGAGTCGAACCAGACATCCAGGGTGTCGTGGACCTTCTCGTAGTGCGCGCCTTCGTCCTCGCCGATCAGGTCCTGCGGCAGCAGCTCGAACCAGGCCTCGATCCCCTTGGCCGCGACCCGGCTAGCGACCTCCTCGATCAACTCCGCGGTGCGCGGGTGCAGCGCTCCGCTCTGCTTGTGGATCAGCAACGGGATCGGCACGCCCCAGGTGCGCTGGCGCGAGATGCACCAGTCGGGTCTGCCCTGGACCATCCCTTCGATGCGGCTCTGACCCCATTCCGGCAGCCAGGACACGTTGCGGATCTCGCGCAACGCCGCGTCGCGGAGTCCGTGCTTTTCCATGCCGATGAACCACTGGGGGGTGGCGCGGAAGATGATCGGCGTCTTGTGCCGCCAGCAGTGCGGGTAGCTGTGGGTGAAGCGCTGCTCCCGCAGCAGGGCACCGCGCGCCTTCAGGGTCTCGACCACATGCTCGTTGGCCTTGAACACGTTCTCGCCGGCGAACAGCGGCGTCCCCGGCAGGAAGCGGCCGTCGCCGCCGACCGGATTGTCCACCGGGATGTGGTAGCGCTGGCCGACGATATAGTCCTCCAGTCCGTGACCCGGTGCGGTATGCACCGCGCCGGTCCCGGCATCGAGGGTCACGTGCTCGCCGAGGATCACCGGCACCTCGCGGTCGTAGAAGGGGTGGCGCAGCTTCAATCCCTCGAAGTCGGTGCCGCGGCCGTAGCCCATGACCCGGTAGTGCTCGAAGCCCCAGCGGTCCATGGTGTCCTTGAGCAGGCCCTCGGCGACGATCAGCCGCTCCTTGTGCGCCCCGGATTCGACCTGAACGATGACGTATTCCAACTCCGGGTTGAAGGCGACCGCCTGGTTGGCGGGCAGGGTCCAGGGCGTCGTGGTCCAGATCACCACATGGGCCGGTCCCTCGCCGCAGCCGTTGGGCGAGGCATGGCAACGCGCCTCCAGCGCCTCCGGATCGAGCACCTCGAAACGCACGTCGACCGCAATGGATTGCTTGTCCGCGTACTCCACCTCGGCTTCAGCCAGGGCCGATCCGCAATCGATGCACCAGTGGACCGGCTTCTCGCCCTTCTGGACGTGGCCCTTGGCGATGATCCGCCCGAGCGAGCGGATGATCTGCGCCTCGAAGCCGAAGTCCATGGTGAGGTAGGGCCGCTGCCAGTCGCCGAACACCCCGAGTCGCATGAAGTCGGTCCGCTGGCGCTCGACTTGAGTCGCCGCATACTCGCGGCAGGCGACGCGGAATTGTGCGGCGCTGATCTTATGCCCCGGCTTGCCCTTCTTCTTCTCGACCTGGAGCTCGATCGGCAGCCCGTGGCAGTCCCACCCGGGGACATAGGGCGCGTCCAGGCCGTCGAGGGTGCGCGACTTGACGATGATGTCCTTCAGCACCTTGTTCACCGCGTGGCCGATGTGGATCTCGCCGTTGGCGTAGGGCGGCCCGTCGTGCAGGATGAACTGCTCCGCGCCCGCGCGGGCGGCACGGATGCGCTGGTACAGGCCCATGTCGTCCCAGCGTTTGAGCAGATCCGGCTCGCGTTGGGCGAGATTGGCCTTCATCGGAAAGGCGGTGTTGGGCAGGTTCAGTGTGTCTTTGTAGTCGGCCACGTCAGCAGTTCCGAAATAGTTGGTTCAAAGGCCGCGATTGCTCGAGGCGGCTCGCCGCGCGCGCTGTCGGGCCCCCTGCGCCGGCCCGGCAGCACCC
>JBGSTR010000806.1:0-2844 GCA_041736365.1 Chromatiaceae bacterium
CCTCGGCCTGCACCGCTTCCGGCCACTCCACCGGCAGGTCGTGGGTGCGGATCGCGATGTCCGTCTCCATCCCCGCCGCCATATGGTCACCGAGCACCTCCATGACCCGCCCGATGGGCTGGGTGCGCTTGGTCGGCTGATCGGTGATCTCCGCGACCACGATCTGACCCTGGGCGGCGCCCTTCAGTCGATCGCTGGGGATGATGATGTCGTGGCTCAGACGCTTGTTGTCAGGCACCACGAAACCCACGCCACTCTCTTGATAGAGACGGCCGACTACGGTGTTGGTGTTGCGTTCCAGGGTCTCGACCACGGCGCCCTCGAGTCGGCCGCGACGATCGCGGCCACTGACGCGCACCACCACGCGGTCGCCATGAAACAGCGCTCGCATCTCTTTGGGATAGAGATAGAGGTCGTCGCCGCCGTCGTCGGGGCGCACGAACCCGAAGCCGTCGGCATGGCCGATGACACGGCCGGCGATCAGGTCCCGACGGTTGACCAGACAGTAGGCCTGATTGCGGTTGCGCAGGAGTTGACCGTCGCGCTCCATCGCGCGCAGACGCCGTTGCAAGGCATCCAGGTCTTCCGCGCTATCGAGCTTCAGCGCGCCGGCCAGACCGTCGAAGTCGAGCGGTGCGCCATGTTCGGTGAGAACCTCGAGGATGAACTCGCGGCTCGGGATTGGGTTTTCGTACTTCTTGGCCTCGCGCTGGCGATGTGGATCGCTTACCCCGGCCGTCCTCGTTTGTTTTCTTCTCGCCACTTCGTTGTCTGCAAGCTCCTAAAAGGGTCCTAGTCTACCGTTGACAAGGTCGAAATGTCTCTCTAAGCTTCGCGCTTCCGTTCGGCAGGCCACCCTTTTTGGGGCCATGCGGCCTGTCGACCTCAGCCGAGGTGGCGGAATTGGTAGACGCGCATGGTTCAGGTCCATGTGGGCGAAAGCTCGTGGAGGTTCAAGTCCTCTCCTCGGCACCATCTCCCCTCGCTCGCGACTAGGCACCCGGATCGCGCTCGTTCTCTAGGCGAGGCGGCAGCGAGTGCTTTTCGTCCCGGCGCGACGACCTCACCATAGACAGTCCAAGCCGGGAAGCCCGATCGGCACCGGCCCAAACTCCCATTCGCGGCGCAACCACTCCAACACTTCCATGATCCTAAAAGATCTGTCCGAGCATCTCGCCCACGAACGACAGGCCGCCGTGTTCGAGCTCGCCCAGCGTTTCGGTGCGGATCGCGAGGTGATTCGCGGCATGTTGGCCGTGCTGGAGCGCAAGTCGCTGGTGCGCCGGCTCCCGACCGGAACGATGTGCTCCGGTGGCTGCATGCAGTGCAGCCCGGACACGATCGAGATCTACGAGTGGCTGGGTCCGCGGGAGACGGCGTCCCCGCCCGCACTTTAAGGAGATGCTGATCAAAGGCCTTCGGAGGATTTGATCTGCTCGCGGCCCGAGAGGGGCAACTCCCGGACCGCCCTCCTCCGGCTCAAGCGCCTGCGGTCACAGGATAAGGAGCCGTTGCGCTATCGGGCTATTTCGCGCTCTCGGGAGGCGCGGCTGCCGGGCTGCCAGCTTCTTGCGAGACATCGCTCTGTTCCTCCGACTCCGCGAACGCGGCCGCCTCGAGGGCATCTTTGGAGCTCTCCGCCTCAACCGCTGACTTCGCCTCGTCCGCGGCGACTTTCTTGGCCTCGGCGTCTGCCGCAGTCTCGTATGCCTTCTCTTTGGCCAGGTCGGCCGCTACGCCGGCGTCAGCGGGATAAGCCGCGTATCCGACGACCAGCGCGGTCACGGCGGCGGTTGACATCAGCAGTTGCTTAATCGACATCGTCATCTCCTCTCTTTGCCAGTCACAGTCTCGAATCAACATCAATTTGCAGGGCCTACCACCCCATCCACTGACGCCAAGGGGTCAGGGTAGGAAAGCCCTCCAGTCGTGCAGCTCTGTCAGATGCCTGAGCTGAAGTTGCTCTACCGGCGCCGCTGAAATGTGGAGCTCTATCTGAGAAACGTCACGATCAGGGTCGGGAAGGAGCGGTTGCGCTGCAAACCACCGAGATGGTCATCAAAGCTGCGGATCTACCTGCTGGCCTACCACATGACCCGCCTGCTGATGCCACAGGCCGCGCTGCTCGCCGATCAGATCCCGCGCCAACTCAGCTTCAAGTACTCCGTGCAAGTCCGATTGTCCTGGCGGCAGCGAGGTGTTGCAACAGAAGATGGCGTGTGCATCCATGCATTGGTCGTTCTGATCGCCGAGCCGCACGTCGGCCCGCACCCGGGCGTATCGAGCCATGTGCGCGTCAAACGCCGAGCCAACAGTTTCCCGCTGACGACCAAGCCGAGAAAACAACCCGTCATTCGTGCTTGGGCGGCACAGGCTCAGGCGCGGCGTCCAGATCCGCCTCCGGAACACCGATCGCTTTTGCGACATCCTCCAGGCTGTATGCAGGTGCGCCGGTCGCTGGATCGCTCCCCGTGGGCTCCACGCCCATCTGCTCCAGCACCTCGCTGAAATTCTCCAGCATCATCGCCGCAGTTTCCGGGTGCGCAGAGAGAAACGCGAACGCCGCGCCCCAAGAGGGATTGGAAGGATCCGAGAGGACCATCATGGCCTCTTCGAGTGACGAGAAGGTTTCTTGGGACACGACACCTCCGACAGCCTAAATCGGGCACCGACAACGGCGGCGCCGGGACTTTGATTGGATTGACCTAGCTGTCCCATCCCGTGTGATTATCTTCCCCGGAGGAGTTATCCTCTGTTCCGGGCTCGCGGGGTGCTTGAAGCGCTTGCCACGGGGCCAGATGGAGGGAGCCCGTAGGGCGAGCGGAGTCTGGCCCCGTGGCAAGC
>JBGSTR010000823.1:0-1667 GCA_041736365.1 Chromatiaceae bacterium
ACCGATCAGCCCAGGGCCGGCGGTGTAGCCCACGCCGTCGATCGAGCGCGCGGTGAGGCCGGATTCTTCGAGCACTTGGCGGATCAGGGGCAGGGTCTTGCGCACGTGGTCGCGCGACGCGAGCTCGGGCACGACGCCCCCGTACTCGGCGTGAATCTCGATCTGGCTGTACACCGCATGGGCGAGCAGACCGGCGTCGCCGTCATATATGGCGATGCCGGTCTCGTCACAGGAGGTCTCGATGCCGAGCACGCGCATGTTCTTTTGCTTCATTCAGTTGGCGGATTTGGGGCGATCCATGGTAGGTGTCTCGGCTCGCGTGGGCCAGTCCCTTGGACGCGTTGCCGCAGAAGAGCGGCCGCGACCTCGGCGGCCGGCGATTAGCCTTTGCAACCCACCCGCGGCTTCCGCTAAACTGCGGGGTCTTTATTTCGCCAGATCCATCTTCCGGAGACACAAGGGACTTTACATGCCCAGCGTTCGCGTCAAAGAAAACGAGCCCTTCGAGGTCGCCATGCGGCGGTTCAAGCGTTCCTGCGAAAAGGCGGGTGTGCTCGCCGAGGTCCGCCGCCGCGAGTTCTATGAGAAGCCCACCTCCGAGCGCAAGCGCAAGAAGGCGGCGGCGGTCAAGCGCCATCACAAGAAGCTGCAACGCGAGTCGCGTCGCTGGGAGCGGCCGTACTAGAAATAGGGAATGATTAAATGCCGTCCCGGCATTTAATAAGCTCGCGATCCGAGAGGCGCGATTCTCGGATCGCTCGATTTTCAGGCACTTAAGGTGCTCGAAAATGCCGGGCCTTCCCTGGCCCGGACGGGAAGCGCAATTACCAGCGCTTCCCGAGGCGCAAACAGCGCGTGCGCCGGCCGTTCTGCCGGCAGTCTCGACCAGGCGCGGTGCCGAATCCCATGCTTAAAGCACAGATCCAGGCCGACATGCGGACCGCGATGAAGGCGGGCGAGAAGAGCCGCCTCGGCGTCATCCGGCTGATCCTCGCCGCGGTGACCCAGCGTGAGGTTGACGAGCGCATCCAGCTCGACGATACCCAGGTGCTGGTCGTGCTGGACAAGATGGTCAAGCAGCGCCGCGATTCCATTGCCCAGTACAGCGGCGCGGGTCGCGAGGATCTGGCCGACGTCGAGCGCTACGAGATCACCGTGATCCAGGGCTACCTGCCCGCCGCGCTGGGTGACGACGAGATCGCGCAGCTGGTGGACGCGGCCGTCGCGTCCAATGGAGCCGCGGCCATGAGCGACATGGGCAAGGTCATGGCCGAGCTGCGGCCGAAGCTGCAGGGCCGAGCCGACATGGGCGCCGTCAGCGCCCTGGTCAAGCAGCGGCTCGGGGGCTGATTCCTCATCCTCGCGCTCGTTTCTGCTAGCTTCAGTCCATGGCCGGCAGAATACCCCCCGAATTTATCGATGAGCTGCTCGCGCGCAGCGATATCGTCGACCTGATCGGCGCGCGGGTCCAACTGCGCAAGGCCGGGAAGGACTTTCAGGCACGCTGTCCCTTCCACGACGAGAAGACCCCTTCGTTTACCGTAAGCCGGGAAAAGCAGTTCTATCACTGCTTCGGCTGCGGCGCCCACGGCACCGCCATCGGCTTCCTGATGGAGCACGACCGACTCGCCTTCCGCGAGGCCGTCGAGGAGCTGGCGAGTCAGGCC
>JBGSTR010000018.1:0-5074 GCA_041736365.1 Chromatiaceae bacterium
CCAAGCCGCTCCCCGCGCCCCAGCCCCAGGCGGCGGCGAGACCGATGCCGATCACGGTGGCGATGACGATCTGCCCCACCGCGCCGGGAATCGCCAGCCGCCGCACCGCCATTAAATCGGGAACCGAGAAGTGCAGCCCGACACCGAACATCATGAGCATGATGCCGATCTCCGCCAATTGGGCCGCCAGGGCGCCATCGGCAACGTAACCGGGCGAGAAGGGTCCAACCACCACGCCCGCCGCGAGATATCCGACCAAGGGGGGCAGGTGCAGCCGCTGCGCCAGGAAACCAAAGCCAAAGGCGAGACCCAGCCCCACGGCGACCGTGGCGATCAGCGAAATTTCATGGGACATGGATCTTATCGCCTCCGCACTTGCCAACAGGGCCGATCAACCGGAGCCGAAGCATCGCAGATCCGACTGCCGTGTTCTATTGCGTTTCCCGTCCGGGCCACAGACGTCGCGGCATTTTCAGGCGCCATAAGCGCTTCAAAATGGAGCATCCGGGAGTCGCGCCTCCCGGACCGTGAACGGATCAAATGCGAGGATGGCATTTGATCCGCATCTCACTAGGCATTCGTTTACCTGCTCGGTCACAAACCGCTACTATCCGTATATACGCAAGCGCCTATTCAACATTATCGAGCAATCAAGATTCATGCGCTCCAGTGCGACTACCGGACAAAATAAAGGTCATTCGAAAGGCAACCCATACCTGCCGGGGCGCTTCAAGGAGCTGTGGGTCCGCTCGCTGATCCCCGGCGCGCCGATGAATCAAGACGCGGTATGGGAGTCGATCGATTCCCGCTACCACGAAGCACATCGCCATTACCACGTCACGGGACACCTCGCATATTGCCTGGCAGAGCTCGATCTTGTGCGGGATCTAGTCGGTCAGCCCGATTGCGTAGAGATGGCTGTTTGGTTCCATGACGTGGTGCTCGACCCAGGCCAACCCGACAATGAAGCCTCCAGCGCGGCATTTTTCCGTGGCTGCGCGAACGACGCGATGGACGAGGGTTTCATCGCGAACGCGGTCGACCTGATATTGGCTACCACACACAAGGATTTCCCAACCGAAGGCGATCGACGGTTCGTCTGTGATATCGATTTGTCGAGCCTCGCCTGCCCCTGGGACTGCTACCTGCGCGACACCAACAATCTGCGAGCCGAATTCCCCGGCTCCAACGACGAATTCAAGCGCAGGCAACAGGGATTCCTCGGATCCCTACTAAGCCGCTCCTCGATTTTTGCGACCGAGGTATTCATCGACCGCTACGAGTCCCGGGCTCGTTCGAACATCCGGCGCTTTTTGGACTCCATCGCGCAGTCCTAGGGAAACGCTGATTGAAAGCGTTTCCCGTCCGGGCCCTGGATGGCCCGGCATTGTCAGGCGCGGTAAGCGCTTGAAAATGGAACGATCCGGGAGTCGCGCCTCTCGGATCGCGAGCCGATCAAATGATGGTCAGGCACGCGGGCCCGGCCATCGCTCGGTCATCGATACACACAGGCCCGATTGCCGGACAGGGTGGTGTAGCAGAAACCCGTTCCGTTCTGCCAGATGACAATTTCGGCCGGCACCCAGTCGAGACCGACACCCGCCGTATTGGGATTGGGCAAGCAGCTACCCGGGGCTCCCGCGGGAAGCGATGTGTCGCAGCTTGTCAACGGCGTATTGAAGTTACACGTGCAAGCCTGTATGCCCCCGTTGGGTGCATTCGGGTCGACGCTGATGATGATTCGCTCGTCGCCCGTGTTGTAGCCGCCCGACGCGGGGCAGGTGATTCCCGATTCATCCAACGTACCGTCACCGTCCAGATCGTCGCAGCTCGGGAGCTGTGCGGACGACGGCGGGTGAGAGGGCCCGGACAAGCCGTAACAGAAAGTTACCTTTTTCAGCAGGCTTCCCGGTCCCGTGGCGTCGGTATCGCTCAGTGCGCCCTGGGTGCCGAAGTGATAGACCTCGGACTTTAACCCCCCCCCGTAACCGCCCTTGGTCGCCGTCACGATGACAAAGTTGACCGGGGTTCGGCCGGGACCCGTCGAGACCACTTCCCATGACGCCAAACCGCGACCATCGGCGGTGATTTTGTACTTGATGTAACCATTGACTGTCTTCTCTACTCCGGGCGCCACGTCCATGCTGGCCAATGATTGCACGGAATTTTCGCTGAACATTTTGCAGCTCGGACTCCCTTCAACCGGATATACGACCGTCGAGCTTGTAGCACGCGCCGCGCCGAACGGGATCAGCGTCAATAATCCGGCGAGCGGAATAAAGGAAAGAGCATTGTTCCTGGTCATGAAAATTCTCCAGCGGAGGGGTTTGAGATGACAATCCAAGCAATCGATTTCGTCCGATCAGAAATTCACGGTTAACGTACCCATTACGATGCGCTCTGGATAGTACGGGCCGGTCGATGCCTCGACGCTGGTCTCGCGGAAGCTGTCGTCCTGATAATAGAAGTCGGTATCGAAAATATTCTTCACTCCGAAGCTGATCTGACCGCGCCGCTTCGGAAAGCGATACCCAAGCGTGGCGTCGACGAGGAAGAAACTATCTTCACCTTGGCCAAAGGTGGCCAGCTCCGAACGCTCTACGCTCTGGTCGACGAAGGTTCCGCCAAGCGCGCCAAAGAAGCCGGACGGATGAAAGTAGGTGCCCACCAGCGGGATACTGACGGTCCGAACACGCGTCGGAAGGTTGCCGAATGCCGTGAGCTCGCCCTCCTCACTGGTGAAGAGGTCGTACTTGATCTCGGTCGTTACCCCCACGCGCTGAGTCGGAGTCCAATAGAGGTAGATCCGATGCAGCTGCTCGTCCCGGTTCTCGGTGATCTGCCGAGACTCCCCGGTCAAGCCGTCGATCGACAAGACGGGCTCGTCCAAGGTTCGCCAGGTGGCCTCCGCACCCACGGCCAATCTTTGATTGATGCGCCAATCGGCTCCGGCGCCGTAGCGCCATGCGGCAGTGGCATTGGGATCGTCCAAAAACTGATTGAAACCGGCGATCTCAGTCGGCTCGAGCGTGCGATTGTCGACCAGGGCGGGCTTGAGCGTCTTGAATGCGGCCGCGCGCAGGGCCAAGTCCTCTCGGGGGGTCCAACGTACGCCGAATTTCGGATTCAGACTGGTCTTCGCGGCGAACACCTGGTCGTCATAGTCGTCGTAGCTGGCGCCAAGAGTCCATTCCAGGTCCGAGAAGGAGTTGAGTCGAAGGTAAAGATAGCCCTTGCTGGATTTTCGCTCGTAGCTCGAGCGAGTGGAATCGGCGAACAGCGGTCCAAACTCGACATCGACGAACGAGACGTCGACGGTTTCATCGACATCGGTCTTGCTATACGCAACGCCCGCAATTGCGTTGAACAGGTCGTGCCGAAAGATGTATTGACCCTCCCATTGGTTGCCTTTCTCGTTGAGGTCGTTGTTGAAAAACGCGGAGACGAAAGGGTCGAGCGGTTGCGAGGAATTCTGCGTTTCGTCGCGCCGGTTGTTGATATAGGAGATGAGTATGTCCGAGTCGTTGCGCGGTGAAAATCGTGCGCCAACGCGCCAGGTGTCTTGATCGCGCTCCGTGGTCTTGTCCTCGAGATAGACCGCAGGGTCGAAGTTAAATGCGAGATCCCCTTCGCGCGTGTTGCGCCGTCGATATTCGGCCTGGAGGTTCACCTTGGGGCTGATCGCCCACTGGCCATAGACGTCGTAAACGTCTTCCTGGAGTCCGTTGTTGGGCCGCCAGCCGTCGCTGTCGTAGGTGAAGGCGCCGGCGCTGAGCGATAGGCCGTCGTAGACGCCGGACACCAGGACTTGGCCGCCATCGGTGTTGTTGTTGCCGGCAAACCCCGAGATCGTGGCTTGCGCCTGATTCTGCAGGAATAGCGGCGTGAATTCATTGAATCCGGGACGCGCCGGACCTTCGCCGGTGATGATATTCAAGTTGGTCACCGCCAGGCTCGGCTGGATCGGATTGAGATTGACGTCCTGAAGCATCTGGGCCTGAAGCATCTCGCTGACCCGGGCGATGTCGGTACGGCGACCCCCGAGATAACTGTCCGCGAGGAACCGATGCGCCGACGCGTTGGACGGATCGAAACTGAGCGACTTGGATGCCTCGTTGACCCCGAGCTGCTCGAAGCCGAGGTCGTTGTAAGCCCTGGCGAGGCTGGTGCCGCGCGCCGCGCGGTCTTGGTCCAGGAGCAGCCGGCTGCGATAGACGGCGCGATTGTCGTTGAGCTCGATCGATCGTTCGAGGTCGGCGACCGCCTCGACGGGACGGTTGATGGTCTGATTGAGGATGCCGCTATAGAGGTAGGCCGTCGGGTCGAGTGGATCGAGCTCCTTGGCGATTCCGTATTGCTGCGCATCCAGGGGGTGGCGCCGTTCCGCGAAATAGGCCTTCCCGAGATAAGCACGCAACAGGGCGTCGGATGAGCTCAGAGCCACGGCAGCCTCCAGATCGCGACGCCCGGCGGTGAGATCACCGGCGCTGATCCGGGCCAAGCCGAGCCCGAGATGGGCCATTGGATCCGCTGAATCCAAGGTAATCGCACGCTCGAACGCGGCCTGGGCCTCGCCGTTGCGAAACAACGCGAGTGCGTTGAAACCGAGCACCAGCTGGGTACGGGACAGATTCGGCGTGATGGATGCGGCCCGCTGGGCGGCTGCGAGCGCGGCCTCCCGATCTCCCAACATGAGCTCGAGCTCCCCCAAGCGTGCCCAGGCAAGCGCGTCGTCCGGCTGCTGCGCGACCGCTTGCAGCAGGGTATCGCGCGCCTCGGAGATCTGGTTGTTGGCCTGCAACGCATAGGAGAGTGCGATCTTCGCCGGTGCCGAGCTTGGACTCAGCTCGACACCGCGGCGTGCATCCACCAGCGCGGTCTGGTTGTCGTTCTCGGCGACCGCGATCACCGAGCGCAATGCATAGCCTCGCCCGTCGCCGGGGTCGCGACGCAACATCTCGTCGATATCGGTCTTGGCCTCACCGACGCGGCCCACGGCGAGCAGCAGGGAGGCCCGCAATAGTAAGTAGTCCGCGTCGCGCGCCGCGGCGGGCACTCATCGATCCGGCCGAGC
>JBGSTR010000026.1:0-1947 GCA_041736365.1 Chromatiaceae bacterium
GCGGGTGCGCTCACCCAGCCCGGCGGGTGGCGGCCGGGCTGGTGATGGCGCTATTCGCCACGATCACGCTGGCCGCTACGGTCCCGCCGCCGGTTGGTTACGGAGCGCTCGGCTATCCCACGCCCGCACCGGGCACGTATAACCTGCCCCCGTTGTTCGACGCGGTGGACGGCCCCGTGCTGGATACAGAAGGAAAGCCGAAACGGCTGCACGACTACCTCGGCGACCGAATGGTGCTGCTGAGCTTCGTCTACAGCACCTGTAGCGATGTCGCGGGCTGCCCACTCGCAACCGCGGTGTTCTATCGCATCAAACAACGTCTGGCATCCGAGCCCGAGCTTGCCGATAAGCTGCGCTTGGTCACCCTGAGCTTCGACCCCGCCCACGATACGCCCGAGGTCATGCGCCTCTACGGAGCCGGTCTCAAGGGCGAGGGTGTGGACTGGGAATTTCTCACCACGGAGAACGAGGAGCGACTGCAGCCGATCCTATCCGCCTACAAACAGACGGTGCTGCGCGAATACGACGAGCAGGGGCAGCAGACGAGCACCTTTTCGCACCTGCTGCGTGTCTATCTCATCGACCGCCGAATGCGGGTGCGCAACATCTACAGCGTTTCCTTCCTGCACCCGGATCTGTTGGTCAGCGACGTCAAGACCCTGCTCGCCGAGCCGGAAGCCGAGCAAACGCCGATCGCCGCCGCACCCGGCGGGCCGGATCCGACCATCGCGGCAACCAGCCTCCCGCGTGCGGGCGACTACAAGGAGGGCTACGCCGGGGCGGACTATCAGACTCGCTCACGGAGCCTGGAGCAGCGATTGGGGGTGCAGGCCGACCTGCTGAGCGTCATCGAGAGCCCGCCCCTCGGCCTGCCGCCGGTCCCGGTCCCGCTCGACAACCCGGTCACGGCGGACAAGGTTGCGCTCGGACGCAAGCTCTTCTACGACCGACGGCTCTCGCTCAACGACACCTTCTCCTGCGCCATGTGCCACATCCCCGAGCAGGGGTTCACCAGCAACGAGATGGCTACCGCGGTCGGATTCGAGGGGCGCAGCGTGCGTCGCAATGCGCCGACCCTGTACAACACCGCCTATCTGACCCGATTGTTCCACGACGGACGCGAGTCGACCCTGGAGCAGCAGATCTGGGGGCCGTTGCTCGCCCACAACGAGATGGCAAACCCTTCTGTCGGAAGCGTGCTGGACAAGGTCCACCGCCTTCCCGACTACCAGGGGCTCTTCGAGACCGTATTCGATGGCCGCGGGGCGACGATGGAGACGCTCGGCATGGCGCTGGCCAGCTATCAACGTACCCTGGCTTCCGGCGCATCTCCCTTCGACCGCTGGCGTTACGGGGCCGAATCCCCCAATCGTCCCGAGCTCGCGGAGCCCGCGCGCCGCGGCTTCGAGCTGTTCACCGGCAAGGCCGGCTGCTCTGCCTGCCACCTCGTGGGGGAGCGAGATGCACTGTTCACGGACAACGCCATGCACAATACGGGACTCGGATTCCGCGATTCCATGGCACCCGAGCCCTCGACTCGCAAGGTCCTGATTGCTCCCGGCGTGACGATCGACGTGCCGAGCTCGGTCATCGCCTCGGTCTCCGAGCCGGGGACGAACGACCTGGGACTCTATGAGATCACTCAGAATCCGGCCGACCGCTGGAAATATCGGACTCCGTCGCTGCGCAACGTCGCCCTGACCGCACCCTATATGCACAACGGCTCACTCGCCTCGCTACGCGCGGTCGTGGAGTTTTACAACGCGGGCGGCGTGCCCAACGAGGGGCTGGATCCGCTAATGCGGCCACTAGGTCTCGACCCGAGCGAGATCGACGCCCTGGTCGCCTTCCTGGAGTCCCTCACGGGCGTCAACGTGGAGACGCTGGTATCCGACGCCTTCGCCGCGCCGGTCGGAGAGCGAGCCGACGCCGCGCCCGCGCCGCCGC
>JBGSTR010000063.1:0-2679 GCA_041736365.1 Chromatiaceae bacterium
GGCCGCGGGGCGCGATCGGCGATCGCGAGCACTCGCTCGAGGTCAAGCCCGGCGGAGACCACGCGGCTGACGCGATCGATCCACGCCTCCGAGTCCTCGCTCTCGTTGCTCGGCATCAGGCCCAGGTGGCGCTCCTCGAGACCGACTGCTTCGTTGCGCTCCAGCACGCCAAGCACGGCGAGATCCGTGTAGTGCTCGACCGCCTTGATTAGGTTCGCGGCGTGACGCGATCCGCCCACCAGGTTGAGCACCACGCCAGCGATCTCCAGTGCCGGGTCGAAACCGCGGTAGCCAAGCAGCAACGGCGCGATTCCCCGCGACATTCCGCGGGTGTCGACCACCAGGACCACGGGTGACCGCAGCTGCTTTGCGAGCCCGGCATTGCTGTTGGCACCGTCGATATCCACGCTGTCGAACAACCCGACGTTGCCCTCGATCACGCCCACATCGGCCGCGGCGAGCTCGCGGCCAAACGCCGTGTCGATCTCGTCGCGGGCCATGGTGTGAAAGTCGAGGTTGAAGCAGGGACGTCCCGCCGCCTGGCTCAGCCACAGCGGATCGATGTAGTCCGGCCCCTTCTTGAACGGCTGAACGATCCGTCCGCGGTCGCGCAGGGCGCGGCATAGACCAATTGCGACCGTGGTCTTTCCGGACGACTTGTGGGTAGCTGAGATGTAGACGTGGGCCACGTCTGATCCGGGCGGGCTAGCGGCGCGGAGTCGGATGCGGCGCGCCGGGGCGCCGCATCCACTGTTGGATTGATCTAAGCGGTATGCGGATCCACCACCGAATCGGCGAGCGACTCGGGGAGGAACTGCAGAACGCGCACGCCAACGGCCGTGATCAGTAGTGCGACGGCCACTCCACCGAGGCCGAGGAGGACCTCCGGGAGAGTCGGCGCATAGGCTGCCGCCTGTCCGCCGACGCCGTCGAAGAAGCCGGATTCCACGATCGTGCTGCCGGGGAACATCTGCATCGGATACGCCTGCCCGCCGATGATGATCACGTACATGGTCGCCAAGCCGCCGACGACCACCAGGCCGCACGCCGCCGCGATCCAGGTTCGGTTTTTGCCAAGGTCGGGGTGGTAGAGGATGGCCAGCGGGGCGAGCGTGCCGATCAGCACCCAGCCGAGCCAGAACATCGCCGTGTAGATCCCGCCGTGCAGCAGCAGCCAGGACTCCAAATCGTAGTTCTTGGCGCCGTAGAGCTTGGTCAGGTGATAGACGACGGTGAAGTAAAGCACCGCGGCGACGAATACGCCGAGCAGGTTCTTCAACCGGAAGAGCACCAGGTCACCGAGCGGTCGTTGCTCCTTCGCGAAGCTGAACATCAGCACCAGGATGAAGATCGCCAGCCCGTAGGCGAACGACAGGATCACGAACATCGGTGCCAAAATCGCCGAGTCGTAGGCCTGACGGGCCACCAGGAAACCGAAGATCGAGCCGGTACCCGTGGTCAGCGCGAGCCGCCAAACGAAGGCGAACACACCCACCGGCTTGGTGTACCGGTTGCCCTTGCGCTCGGCCATGGTCCAGAGATAGGCGATGACGATCGCCAGGAAGCCCGTGTAGAGAAAGATGTTCCACGCAAAAATCGAACGGAAATTGAAGGTGGTCATGGCGACCACCAGCCGTTCCGGCCGGCCCAGGTCCAGCACCAGCACCAGCAGCCCGCCGATCAGCAGTGCCGCGGCCAGCAGGCCCGAAAGTCTCGCCAGCGGTTTGTACGCGACCTTACCGAACACCGACCCGATCGACGCGACGTTGAGCGCACCGGATGCGGCGACGATCAGAAACACGGCGAAGATGTGCGGCGTTCCCCAGACGATCTGGTTCGACATGCCGGTGACCCAATGCCCGTTGTGCTCCATGTAGAGCGCGGCGAGCCCGCCGATTCCGGCCACAACGGCCAAAATGGCAAGCAACGCCCAGTAACGGGGGGGCTCCAAGCGCCACTCGCGATAGACGATACGTTTCATTCTCTGCTACTCCAACGCGCGGGCTTAGACGGCCGTATAGCGAACGCCGGTGTTCAATTGCAGATCCTCGCGGATCTGGCGGCTCGGCAGCGCATCGAGCGCACGGCTCACCGCACTGGCGGGGTCCTTGAGGTCGCCGAACACGATCGCGTGGTGACCCGCGGCGGCACAGGCGTCCGCGCAGGCGGTCGAGAGATTGCCGTGATCGAGGCGCTGCACGCACAGGGTGCAGCTCTCCACGCATCCCTTGCCCCGCGGCACACGCGTCAACTGCTCCTCGACCACCGCATGGATGAAGGAGCGAGCCTTGTAGGGACAGGCCATCATGCAGTAGCGGCAGCCGATGCAGGTGTGGCGGTCCACCAGAACGAGTCCATCGGCGCGCTTGAACGAGGCACCCGTAGGGCAGACGTCGACGCACGGCGGATGCTCGCAGTGCTGGCACATGAGAGGCAGATTCGCCACGCGCCCGGTCAGGTTGTCCTGGAGCTTGACCTTGCGGATCCACACCGACTTTTGTCCCGCCCAGGTCTCCTCGTCCAGTCCCTCGGGCTTCTCCTGTAGATCGAGCCCGTTCTCCTGGTTGCATGCGCTCACGCAAGCAGTGCAGCCGTCGGCGCACTTGGCGGTGTCGATCAGCATGCCCCAGCGCACGGTGTCGTTCACCGGATCGGCTCGCGGGGCGGCCTCGGCCGAGG
>JBGSTR010000072.1:0-4597 GCA_041736365.1 Chromatiaceae bacterium
CGGTGCTCGGCAAGACGCCGAACGGCCAGCGCGATTACGCCGAGATCGCGGAGTCGCTGCCGGAGTCGCTCTGGCGACCCGCCGGGGCCTTCGTCACCCTGAAGCGGGACAGCCGGCTGCGCGGCTGCATCGGGTACATCGAGCCCCGCCAGCCGCTGTTCGAGGCGGTGCTCGAGAACGGGTACAACGCCGCGCGAATGGACCGGCGCTTCATGCCGGTGACCGCCGACGAGCTCAAGGGACTGAGCGTGGAAGTCAGCGTCCTGACGCCACCGCGGCCCATCGACTCTTACCGCGACTTTCGCGTCGGCGAGCAGGGCGTGATTCTCAGCAAGGACGGTCGCAAGGCCGTCTTTCTGCCGGAGGTCCCGACCGAGCAGGGCTGGGACCGGGACCGGACGCTGACCGAGCTTGCGCGCAAGGCGGGTCTGCCCGGCGATGCCTGGCAGGAAGGGGCGTCGTTTGAGGTGTTTGAGAGCGTCCACTACGCGGCGCCCTACGCGACGGCAAGCGGGTCGACTCCGGGCATGTAAGTCGGCCGGACGGGCTCGTCCCGCACCAGATCCCGCGCCGCCAGGTGGGTTCCCGGCAGGATGATATCGGGCATCGCGGGCGCGCACCTGGTCAGCATCCAGTGACAGAGATGGGCGAGCTGATGGGAGATCAGCGGCGGCACCGCATCGCCGATGTGCCGGTAGCAATTGGCAAGCGTGGCGTCGGCAAAGGCGAAGTCGCTCGGGAACCCCTGGAGCACGGCCATTTCGCGCACCGAGCACAGGCGATGCTCGGTCGGATGGGCATAGCGCCCGTTGCCGACGTGGGCGCATTCACGTTTGATGGTCGGCGCCGGGCTGTCCCAGGCCATACGGCCATAGACATCCGGATAGGAGCCGAGGCGTCGTTCGCGCACGATGCGCTTCATCGACGGCGTCATCAGGGCGTCGGCGGCCGCGTGTCCGAGCAGGTCCATCCAAGAGCCGCCGTCCGCGGGGATTGCCTCGATCCGCCGCAGCACCGCAGCGGAGGCAAAGCGCGGATAGGATTGTGCGCCGCTGGCCTGCCGGTCGATCGACTGAAAGGCGCGACGTACCGTTACCGCAGCCTCGCGCACGCGCCAACCTTGCCAGAGATCGTCCATCGTTTGCAGCGTCAGGTGCCGTTTGGCGGCGACCACGATCGCGAGCTCGCGGATCTGCGGCAGACCGAAACGGCTCAGCAGGTAGTTGTGCCCGGCGACCCGATAACCTTGGCGCTCCAGAGCCGCGCACAAGGCCTGGTAGTGGTGAGAGAAGTTGCCGCGAATCAGCTCGCGGGCATTCTCCATCACGACGATGTCGGCATCGAGGGCCGCCGCAAACGCGGCCGAGCGCTGGACCAGGCTGTTGCGCCGATCGTCCGCGAGATGATTATTCGGGTTGGTGCGACTGAAACCGGTGCAGGGCGGACACACGGACAGCACGTCGATGTGCGTGCCGTGCGCGAGCCCAAGCAGGTCGGGCAGCCGCTCGCCGTCGACGGCGGCGAGATCGATCGAGCGCGGCTCGATGCCGATGTTGCGCGCATAGGTGCCGTTGCACTGCAAGGCCCGCTCGCCGCTGCTTGGCTTGCCCTTTTCAGCATCCGCCGCGGCAACGACCGCGAAGGCGGGGTGGCGGTGGAAACCCAGGCTCATGCCACCCGCGCCCGAGAACAGATCGACTACGGTGAATCGGCGGCCCGCGTGGTTAGTCGATTCCATTCGTTCCAGTCCGGTCATTCGCGCTTCGGATCATCCGGCAAGGCGGCAGCGCCGAGGCGATAGCGAACCTTTTTTTCGGCGATCGACAACAGCGCCTCGCGGTCCAGACACTCGGCTCGCGGGGCGCAATCCTTCGGGGATGAGCCAGGCGCGCTCAAGCCAGCCGCGACCCGCTCGGCGACCGCGATGGGGTCCTGGTAGAGCTCGCATTCCCAGACGGTGACAACCGTCCAGCCCTCGGCCGCCAGCGCTCGCGCGTTCTCGGCGTCGCGCCGGACGTTGCCCTCCAGTTTCTCCTTCCAGAAGTCCGCATTGGTGCGCGGCAGGGTGGCGCGCTTACAGTCGCGATGGGCGTGCCAGAAGCAGCCGTGGATGAAGATCGCGGCTTTATGCTTGCGCAACACCAAGTCCGGTCTACCGGCGAGACCACAGCCGCCCAGCCGATAGCGAAAGCCGAGTCGATGGAGCGCCGAACGGAGAATCCATTCCGGCTTGGTGTCCTTGCTCGACACGCGCGCCATGAGCTTGGAGCGACGTTGCGGCGACAGGATGTCGGTCATCGCGAGCCTTCTCGCCGAACCGACGGTAGCGGCAAATCGGCAGGGCTCGCCCGGCTGACCACATCAAGCCCCGCGTGATCCATCGTCCAACTCGAGACAGGCCGCCAGGGCCTCGCGCAAGCTGGGGACTGTGTCCAGAGCCGCGAATCCCTCGGGCGGGACCCATTGGAGCTCGCTGGCCTCCCAGTCAAGCCGGATCGACCCCGGGTCGTCCACGTCGAACAGGAACGGATGGACCACCCACAGGGTGCCGGTGTCGGGCGTGGGCACCCGCAGCGGCCTACCCGCGGCAACCAAATGCAACCGATCCGCGGTGAGACCGGTCTCTTCGCGCCGCTCGCGGTATGCCTGCTCCAGTGGCGTCGGATCGTCCATATAACCGCTGATCGCGCCCCAGCGTCCCGGGAAGCTGCCGACCGCGGCGCTGCGCCGCACCAAGAGCAACCGTCCCCGGTGGCGCACGAATGCGGTGATTACCTCGGTGGTTGCCAGCTCAGACATGATCAAGGTCCCGCTGCGGCGCAGGTCTCGGACAGTAAGCCGCATGGCGGCATTGATATCAGGCTCACGCCCATACGGGTAGCACAGCCGGCTTGCGATCGGAGCGAGCCGGCCGCCGCCTGCCGCTTCGCGCTATTCGGTGAGATCGATCTGGTGCTGTCCCGCGAGGCGGTCCCGAACCGACTCGATCAGCTTCTTGGCCTCCCGCCCGACCTCCTGCACCGCGGCGACATCGGACAGCGCGAACACCGCCTCCGGGTCCATGAAGGTGACCCCGGCGACATCGTGCGCGATCTCGCGAACGATGATGTTGCAAGGCAGCAAGGCGCCGGCCTCCGGGTCGGCCTCCATCACGCGCTTTGCCAGCCCCGGCGCACACGCCCCGAGGATGCGGTAGGCGGGCACCTCCTCGTTGAGCTTCTTGCGCATCACGGCCTGAACGTCGATCTCGCTGACGACGCCGAGCCCGGCCTCGCGGATGGCCTCGTTGACTGCGTCCAATGCCTGACTGAACGGAAGGCGCAACTCGACGCCAAATGCATACATCATTTCTCGCTCCGGCTGAACTGAGGAATTCGTCGCAGCAGTTTAACCCGCCGGCAGGTATAAGAGCGCCCTTGATGAACGCCGTGAGTGCAGGTTTGCGCGAAGGAGACCGTCAAACCGCAGCGCCGAAAGTACCCATCCGCCCAAAGATGCTCAGAGGGAACACGGGCGCGCCAGCGAGCGATCGGCGCAATCTGACGGAAATATTACAGTAACTAAACGTTAACAATTCGAACACCAGAATGTAATAGTCTCTCCCGCACAGAAAATAAGAAATACCGCTTCTCATCGAGCATTTTGCTCGCGCATTCACCCTTGGAGGCCTCAAGTTGAAGATTCAAAATGCACTTGCCGCATCGATCACCGCTGCTCTGTGTCTGTCCGCGGCCACCGCGACCGCACGCACCGAAATTCAGAACAAGGGCTCGGACACCCTGGTAAATGTTGCCCAGGCGTGGGCCGAGGAGTACGGCAAGATCAACCCGGATGTGGCGGTCGCGGTCTCCGGCGGCGGCTCCGGCACCGGCATCGCGGCGTTGATCAACGGCACCGTCGACATTGCCAACGCCAGCCGCAAGATGAAGGACAAGGAGATCGAGCAGGCAAAGGAGCATAGCCACAATCCGGTCGAGCATGTGGTCGGCTACGACGCCCTAGCGGTCTATGTGCACAAGGACAACCCCGCGACCGAGATGTCGCTGGCCGATCTGGCGAAGATCTACGGCCGCGAGGGCGGTGCTGAAAAGTGGAAGGACCTCGGCATCACCGTCCCCGGTTGCGACTCGGGCGAGATCGTGGTCGTCAGCCGCCAGAACAACTCCGGGACCTATGCCTATTTCCAAGAGGCGGTGCTCGGCGAGAAGGGTAAGTACCGCATGGGTACGCTCGACATGCACGGCTCCAAGGACGTCGTCGACTTGGTCGAAAAAACCCCCTGCGCGATCGGCTATAGCGGTCTCGCCTACGCCAACGACCACGTGACCAAGGTCTGCATCACCAAAGAGGCAGGGAAACCCTGCGTCAATCCCACCGAGGAAACCGCGTTCGACGGCACCTACCCGATCGCGCGTCCCCTGCTCATGTACACCAGCGGCGAGCCCGAGGGCGCAACCAAGGCCTATATGGATTGGATCATGAGCGACGCCGGTCAGTGCATCGTGGCGAAGGAAGGTTACGCACCGGTCAAGAAGGTCGAGTGCAAATAGCCTAATCTCGCGGGTGCGGGGGCGTGTTGGCCCCCACCCCCACCCCA
>JBGSTR010000108.1:0-5909 GCA_041736365.1 Chromatiaceae bacterium
GCGGGTGCACGTGGACCGTGCCCCGGTTCGTGCCGGTACGCCGGCGCCCCTGCGCAACGGCGCCCTGATCGAGATCGAAGGAACGCGACTGCGCTTCTATTTCCAGCAGTAGCCGGACGTCGGAAAGAAAACCCGACGCGGCCGCGAGGATTCGGACGGAATGCGGGTTCTCGGCCCGCTGCCGATCAAACCCGATCCAGCGCCTCGGAGAGCGTTCGCACCGCTACGATCTCCAGACCCTCGACACCCTCCCGCGGCGCATTTCCGACCGGCACGATGGCTCGCCGGATGCCGTGTTTGGCGGCCTCGCGCAGCCGATCGGGACCATTGGCCACCGGACGCACCTCACCCGACAGCCCAACCTCGCCGAACACCGCCAGGTCCACCGGCAAAGGCCGGTTGCGGAAGCTCGAGAGCACGGCCATGATCAGCGGCAGATCGGCGGCCGTCTCCGCGATCCGCACCCCGCCGACCACGTTCACGAATACGTCCTGGTCGAACATGGCCACCCCCCCGTGGCGATGCAGGACGGCGAGCAGCATCGAGAGACGGTTCTGCTCCAGACCCAGCGCCACCCGACGCGGGTTGGCCAACGGACTCTCGTCGACCAGCGCCTGTACCTCCACCAACAGTGGGCGGGTGCCCTCCCGCGTGACCATCACCAGACTCCCGGGAACGGGCTCGTCGTGCCGGGAGAGGAAGATCGCCGAGGGGTTGCGCACCTCGCGCAGGCCGCGGTCGCCCATGGCGAAGACCCCGAGCTCGTTGACCGCGCCAAAGCGATTCTTGATCGCGCGGACCATACGGAACGCCCCGCCACTCTCGCCCTCGAAGTACAGCACCGTATCGACCATGTGCTCGAGCACCCGCGGCCCGGCCAGTGCGCCTTCCTTGGTCACGTGCCCAATCAGGAACACGGCGGTATCGGACTGCTTGGCGAATCGCACCAGTTGGGCCGCGGCCTCGCGCACCTGAGACACGGAGCCCGGCGCCGATTCCAGCAGCTCGCTGGAGAGCGTCTGAATGGAGTCGACGACCATCACCCGGGGGCGTTCCTCAACCGCGTGCGCGAGCATTCGCTCGACGCAGGTCTCGGCCAGCAGCCGAATCCCTTGGCCGGCGACCCCCAGACGCCGCGCCCGCAGCCCGATCTGCTGCGCCGACTCCTCGCCGCTCACATACAGCACCGGCGCCTCGGCGGCCAACGCATCGCATGCCTGCAACAGCAGCGTCGATTTGCCGATGCCGGGGTCGCCACCCAGCAGAACGACCGATCCCGGCACCAGACCGCCGCCCAGGACCCGATCCAGCTCGCCGATTCCACTCGCGATGCGGGGGCGCTGCTCGGCGCTGACCTCGGTCAGATTCTCGACCCGATTTCCACCCGCGGCACCCGCATAGCCACGCTCGGCGCCCCGGTGCGACAACGCGCCGGCAAGCTGGGTGATCGCATTCCAGGCGCCGCAATCCGGACACTGGCCGCTCCACTTCGGCTGCCGGACGCCGCACGCGTCGCACACGAACCCGCCGGCAATCGGTTTCCGGGCCTTTGCCATGAGGGTGCTCAGCGGCGAGCCCGAGGGACTGGAATCGCGGTCGCGGGCGCGCGACTCACGACTCGTCTTCGCCGTAGTAGTTGCCGATATAGCTCTCGAATTTGGTGTATTGCCCGAGGAAGGTGAGCTTTACTTGGCCGATGGGGCCGTTGCGTTGCTTGCCGATGATGATCTCCGCAATCCCCTTGTCCTTGCTGTCGGAGTTGTAGACCTCGTCGCGGTATATGAAGACGATCAGATCCGCGTCCTGCTCGATGGCGCCCGATTCGCGCAGATCCGACATCACCGGCCGCTTGTTGGGCCGCTGCTCCAGGCTGCGGTTGAGCTGAGACAAGGCCACCACCGGCACGCTGAGCTCCTTGGCCAAAGCCTTCAGGGAGCGCGAGATGGCCGAGATCTCGGTGGCGCGGTTCTCGTTCCCCCCGGGGACCTGCATCAACTGGAGATAGTCGATCACGATCAGACCCAGATCGCCTTGCTCGCGTTTCAGGCGCCGGGCCCGGGCGCGCAGCTCGGTGGGCGACATGGCCGGGGTATCGTCGATGAACATCGGGGCGGCAGCCAGGATGTTGACCGCGGAGGTCAGGCGCGGCCATTCGTCCTCCTGCAGCTTGCCGGTGCGCACCCGCAGCTGATCGATCCGCCCGAGTGAAGACATCATGCGCATCGCCAGCGCATCGCCGGGCATTTCCATGCTGAACACGGCCACCGGCCGCTTGGTCTGAATCGCCGCATGCTCGGCGATGTTCATGGCGAAGCTGGTCTTTCCCATCGACGGCCGCCCGGCGACGATGATCAGATCCGAGGGTTGGAGCCCGGAGGTCTTCATGTCGAAGTCGAGGAATCCGGTCGCCAGCCCGGTGATCGGCTCGTCGCGCTGATAGAGGGCATCGATGCGCTCAACCGCGCGCCCGAGCAGGGTCTTGATGGGCTGGAATCCGCCGCCGCCCCGCGTTTCCTGCTCGGCGATCTCGAATACGCGTCGCTCCGCGTCGTCGAGCAGCTCCGCGGCATCGCGGCCCAGCGGGTTGTAGCCGCTGTCGGCGATATCGGTGCCGGCGCTGATCATCTGACGCAGCACCGAGGTCTGGCGCACGATGCGCGCGTAGGCCTTGATGTTGGCCGCGCTCGGGGTCTCGCTCACCAGCGTGCCGAGATACGGGAGGCCGCCCGCGGGCTCGAGCTGCTCGGAGCGCTCGAGGGTCTCGGCCAGGGTAACCACGTCGAAGGGCTGGTCGGACTCGGCCAGCTTGGCGACCGCACGGAAGATGAGCCGGTGCTCGCGCCGATAAAGGTCGCGCTCGGTAACCATGTCGGCAATGCGGTCCCAGGTGCTGTTGTCCAGCATCAGGCCGCCGAGCAGCGACTGCTCCGCATGGATGTTGTGCGGCGGGACTCGGAGATCGTCCAGCGGCCCGTCGGCGCCCGAGGGCGGGGAAGTTGATTCGAACATGATCCCCGAGCCTCCCCCCCGGCCCCGCGGCGGCGGACCGTTTCTGCGAGATTTGAATTACGGCAAGCGTTGGAGATACAAAGCGCCGCGACGGGTCGCGGGCTAAGAATTCGGATTGCTCGCGACGTCGCGGTGCCGGGGATTGTCGACCCCGGGGCGCGAGGAGGGCAAGACTTGGATTTGACCCGCCGGCGGGGCGGCCAAGTCCGGAGGCGAGCGACGCGATCCGTGCAGACGCGCGCTCGGGCGAGCGCCGATGGAGCCCGGCTCCTGTCCGGGCCAGGGGTTGCCCGGCATTTTCAAGCGCTAGAGGCGACAAGAAAATGGAGCGGCCCGAGAGTCGCGCCTCTTAGACTGCGAGCCGATCGAATACCGGGAGGCATTTGACCAGCGCCTGCTTAGGACGAATCAAGTGCCGGGACGGCACTTGATCGTCAGCGCCTAGTTCTCGGGGACGACATCGACCGTGATCAGCGCGTCCACGTCCACGTGCAGGTGCACCGTCACCTCGTGCTCGCCGACGGTGCGGAAGGGGCCCTCGCTCAGACGCACCTCCTGCTTCTCGACCGGCACGCCGGCGGCCGTCACCGCTTCGGCGATGTCACCGGTTCCCACCGAGCCGAACAAGCGTCCCTCGTCGCCCGCCTTGCGCGCGATGGTCACCCGCATGCCTTCGAGAGACGCCTTGCGGGACTCCGCCGCGGCCAGCGCCTCGGCGGCCTCGCGCTCAAGCTCGGCACGCCGCGCCTCGAATTCCTCCAGATTGCCCGCCGTGGCCGGGACCGCGAAGCCCCCCGGGATCAGGTAGTTGCGACCATACCCCGAGCGCACCCGGACCTTGTCGCCCAGCGCACCCAGATTGCCGACCGTCTTCAAAAGGATGACTTCCACTTCAGGTTCCTCTCTAGTTCATTGCCCCGCCGGGGCGCGAGTCTGCAAAGTGCCGGATCTAGGGGAAACGCCATCAATCCGCGTTTCCCTGGCCGCCGGGACGCGCCGGTACCCGCGCACGAATGTCCAGCCAGATATCCACCAGACCCAAACACGCCAAGATCAGCTCGACGTGGGGCACGAAAAACACCATCAGGACATAGAGCGCCACCAACCAACCCAGGTGCGCGCGGCGCGCATGATGGATGTGGTGGACCACCGCAAGCCCCTGCAACAACAGCAACGGCGCCAGCACGATCAAAAAATCCGCAATCGGCCCCGGGCCGGGCTGAAACGCGATGCCCACCAACAACAGGGCGCCCGGGATGCCAAACGCGCGCGGCAGTCGCACGGCGCGAAACTCCTCGCCGAACCCCCCGGGGTTGTACAGCATTGCCTGCCACCAGCGCCCGATCAGCACCCCGGCAATCAACTGCAGCAGCAGGGCCGCGACGAACGCACCGGTCATCCACTGGGCAAGCCGCGCCAACACCTCGACGCTCGCCTGCGCTTCGGGCGCACCGTCGCTTGCGAGCAGCGCACGCAACGGCTCGAGAAACTGGACCCAGTAGCTCGCCGGATCGTCCACCAGCACATGAACCAGCGCCACCAACAACAGGCCGCCAATCCCGGCCACCTGCGCCATCCGCGACAAAGAGCGCGTAGAACGCAACACCAGCGACAGACCCCACACGGGGGCCCATAGAACCAACAACAGGCCGAGCGCCGGTAGTGGCGATCCCAACGCAACCGCAAACAGGAGCCCGGTCGCGACCAGCGCCAGCAGTATGATCGTGGCGCCATCCCGCAACCCGCTGCGCAGCGTGACCAGCGCGACCGCGGCGCTGCTGACCAACCCGAACAGGGGTACCAGTACGGAGAGCGCCGCGGCGGCGGTCACCACGAGGGTCGCCTGGGAGCGACCGCGCATTATGAATTCGGCGAGGAATTTCATCTTCGGCAGCGATTCGCCCCGGGAACCCGGTAGCCGCGAACGGGGTACTGCCTGCCGGGCCATGCACGGCCCGGCCCACCGTACCGCGCGCGGTCAGTGCCCGTCGGTGTAGGGCAGCAGCGCGAGGAAGCGGGCGCGTTTGACCGCATCCGCCAACTGGCGCTGATACTTGGCCGAGGTGCCGGTGATCCGGCTGGGTACGATCTTCCCGGATTCGCTTACGTAGGCCTTCAACAGGTTGAGGTCCTTGTAGTCGATCTCGGTGATGCCTTCTGCGGTGAACCGGCAGTAGCGCTTGCGGCGAAAAAATCGGGACATGGTTGCTCCTTGAAGTCTGGCTCGGGCCGTTGATCAGTCGTCGGCGCTGTCGCTGTCGTTGTCGTCCGAGCTATCCGAACGCTCGCGCTCGTCCCCGGTCTTGACCAACGGAGACGGCTCGACGACGGCCGCATTGCGTCGCAGGATCATGTTGCGCAGCACCGCGTCGTTGAACCGGAACGCGCTTTCGAGCTCGTCGATGGCCTCTTGGTCACACTCGATGTTCATCATCACGTAGTGTGCCTTGTGGACCTTGTTGATCGGGTACGCCAGGGGACGACGACCCCAATCCTCGAAACGATGCACCGCGCCGCCGCGCTTCTCGATATTGGTGCGGTAGCGCTCGACCATGCCGGGCACCTGCTCGCTCTGGCTCGGGTGAACCAGAAAGACTACTTCGTAATGTCGCATCAAGGCTCCTTACGGTTTGACAGCCCCCCGTCATTTGCGGTGAGGCAAGGAGTAAACCAGACTGTCGGAAAACCGGGCATTATACGTACAATGGCGCCTAGGTCAAAGGCGCCGCGCGCCGCGCCGCGCTGAGATCGGCATCGTCCCCGCATCCGCCCGACGATCCGTTGCCGGAAGTAAGATGGCTAAAGCGCATACCCTGAAGATCCCGACCCGCGGCCGCCCGGGCGACCGCCTTCCGCCCAGTCGTCCCCGCACGACCACCCGAGCCGCGCCGTGGCTCGCG
>JBGSTR010000305.1:0-1746 GCA_041736365.1 Chromatiaceae bacterium
GACGCCGGAGGTTGCCGTCGTCCGCGGAAAGGCGGAGTCCGTGCCCATCACCCGCGAGCTGGTGGGGCGTCTCGCCGCAACGCGCACCGCGGAGGTCCGGGCGCGGGTCGCCGGCATCATCCTGACCCGGGTCTATACCGAGGGCACCGACGTCAAGGCGGGCTACGTTCTGTTCCGTATCGACCCCGCGCAGCTTGAGGCCACGCTGCACGCCCAGGAGGCGGCGCTGGTGAAGGCGCAGGCCGATGCGTCAAACGCGGCCTTGATCGCCAAGCGCTATATCGAGCTGCGGGAGAAGCGCACCCTGTCGCAGCAGGATCTCGACACCGCCCAGGCCAACGAGCGCACCACCGCGGCGATCGTCCAACAGGCGCAGGCCAACGTGGACACGGCCAAGCTGAACCTCTCTTACGCCACGGTCACGGCACCCATCGCCGGACGCGCCGGCCGGGCCCTGGTCACCGAGGGGGCACTGGTGGGTCAGAACGAGGCAACTCAGCTCACGAGCATCGAGCAGATCGATCCGATCTACGTGAATTTCAGCCAATCGATTTCGGAGCTGGCGGAGCTGGAAAAGGCGGAGGACCAGGCGCAGGAGGCACCCGCCCCCGATCCCGCCGCCAAGGTGGAGATCCTGCTTCCCGACGGAACCCCCTACCCCCACGCCGGCAAGATCGACTTCTCGGATATGGCCGTCAACCCGGGCACGGGCGCGCTGTCGCTGCGCGCGGTGGTGCCGAACCCATCGAAGCGCCTGCTGCCGGGCATGTTCGTGACGCTGCGCCTGACTGCCGGACAGATCGACAATGCATTCGTCATATCCCAAGCCGCGCTGCTGCGCGACGAGATCGGTGCCTACGTGCTGGTGGTGAATGACGCGGGCAAGGTGGAGCAGCGGCGCGTCGACACTCACGGCATGACCCGCGAGGACTGGATCCTCACGGGAGCGCTGGCCGACGGGGATCAAGTCATCGTCTCCGGGCTCCAGAAGGTCAAGCCCGGCGCCGAGGCGAAGATCGCGCCACCGGCCGACGGCACGGGCTCAGGCACCGGCGAGGCCGCGCAGGCCCCGGCTCAGCCCAAAAGCAAGACCTGAGGCACCACGATGCCGCGCTTCTTTATCGACCGGCCCATCTTCGCCTGGGTGTTGGCCATCCTGATCACGCTCGCGGGCACCGTAGCCATGTTCGAGCTGCCGGTGTCCGCCTACCCGCCCATCGCCCCGCCCCAGGTCAGCATCAACGCCACGTACCCGGGCGCGAGCGCGGAGGTCGTCGAGAAGACCGTGACCTCCGTCATCGAGCAGCAGCTCACTGGCGTCGACAACCTGATCTACTTCGAGTCGACCTCGCGCTCCAACGGCACCGTACAGATCACCCTGACGTTCTTGAACGGCACCGACCCGGACATCGCCGTGGTGCAGGTGCAGAATCGCCTGAGCGTCGCCACGCCCCGCCTACCCCGGGAGGTGGTCGAAAACGGCATCACGGTGGCCAAGGCCAACAACGACTTTCTGATGGTCGTCGCCCTCAAATCCGAGGACCCGAGCCTCGATACGTACGCGCTGGACAACCTGATCTCCGCCCAGATCCTGGACCCGATCCGGCGCCTGCCGGGGGTCGGCGACGCCACCCTGTTCGGCGCCGGCTATGCGATGCGCATCTGGCTCAATCCGGACAAGCTGCGCGGCTACGACTTGAGCGCGGCCGACGCCCTGAATGCGGTGCGCGCGCAGAACGTGCAGGT
>JBGSTR010000165.1:0-3833 GCA_041736365.1 Chromatiaceae bacterium
TAGGAAAGGCCGTGGAAGCCGTAGCGGCGCACGCCGCGCTCATGTAGCGACTCGGGTAGCGCGTAACGCTGCGCCACCTCCGGGTTGGTGCGATGAAAGGCGGTATCGAAGCACGCGACCTGTCGCAGCTCGGGCGCGCGCTCGAGCAGCACGCGAATGGGCGCCAGATTGTGCGGCTGGTGGAGTGGCGCGAGCGGGACGAAGCGCTCCAACGTCGCCAGCGTCTCGGCGTTAACCCGCACCGGGCGACTGAATTCGAGCCCGCCGTGCACCACGCGGTGACCGACACCAAGCAGGCGATGCCCACCAACCGCCTCCTGGAGATAGCTCAGCAGATGCTCCAGGGCCTCGGCATGGCCGAAGTCCGACCCCTCGGGCCAGGCCTCGGTCGCCAACAGCTCGCCGCCGGAGCCCTTGGCGGTGAACCGCGGCGCGGTATACAGACCCTCGACCTGTCCCCTAAGCTCAAGCGTCAGCTCGCCGTCCAGCTCGGTGAAATGGGAGAACTTGATGCTCGACGAGCCGGCGTTCAGAACCAGAATCGCGCGGTTCACGTTCGACTCCTCAGGCAAGTGCCTTGGCAGGCGTCTCGCGACGCACCCGGGCGACCGCGATGGACGACAGGCCATTCGCCAGCATGTTGCCCGCCTCCGGATCCGGGACGATCGGCACGGTGGCGCGCCCCGCCACCGGGGAGTCGATCTCCTTCATTACAGCCGCCGCCACAACGCCTTCGAGCGAGCGCTCGTCGCAGGGATGTGCGACCGCCGTAACTACCGAATCGATTGCCTCGGTGTACTGAACGAGGCGTTGATACTTCACGTGCGGGGTGTCCATGGGCTTCCCGAAGGCCTTGCTTGTGTTGTCCAGGGTCGCTTCCAGCCGGCCACCGCCGTCGCGGATAACGGCAACCAAGGTCGACGGATCCGTGACCCCAAGATTGCATCGCTTCAGCACGGCCCGGCCCGGCGCGGATGCGCGGCGGTTCTCGAATTTAAGCGCATTGTGATGACAGAAACACCCTGCACTCGATAAAATCCGGTCTCGACGTGTTTCCCGGCTGTACTCTCGAGGTCTGTGCTCGCATGTTGTCTCGACCCCATCGGTGGCTGTTGCCGTTGCTCCTGTGCCTGCCGCTATCCGCGCTGGGCGTTTCACAGCTCTCTCCCGGTTCTGGCGAGCCGCGGCAAACCAACGTAAGCCTTGGGGAGCCGAAGCTCGCCGACAAGCTCGTCGTCAAAAAGGCCGAGCGCAAGCTCTACCTGATGAAGGGCAACAAGCCGCTGCGAACCTACAAAATCGCACTCGGCTACCAACCGGCGGGTCACAAGCGATCACAAGGGGACGGACGAACGCCGGAAGGGCGCTACTTCCTCGACTGGCGCAGCGCCAGGAGCAATTACCGCAAGGCCCTGCATATCTCGTACCCCAACGGTCAGGACATGCTGCGAGCCCGCGCAACCGGCAGGGAGCCGGGCGGCATGATCATGATCCACGGTCAACCGAGCGGGAGGAGCAACCCTAAATCCGGGGACTGGACCTTCGGCTGCATTGCCGTTTCGAACATGGCGATCGATGAGATCTGGTCCATGACCACCGATGGGACGCCAATCGAGATCCTTCCCTAACCGGGTCCGGCTCAACGCGGATCGAAGTTGCTGCTGAGCTGCATCATCTCGGGCAGCTTGAAGAGCAGAATCGCGATCACGGCCACGGCGACCGCTAGGGTCACGACGCCAAATACGTTCACCACGAAGTTCTGGCCGCGTCCTTTTTGCGTCAGGGCGTGGGCCAAGTCGGTAAGATTTACGACGCCGAGGAACCGCTGCCCGCGGTAGACCAGCAACCGGCGACAGTGATTGGCCTGCATCTTGGCAATCGCCCGCAGGCAGTCGGTGTCGGCGGAAATCGCGATCAAATCCCGGGTACAGACTTCGCCCAGGGTTACCTCGGCCGGCACCCTGCCGTCGGCCACCACCCGTCGCAGCAGATCCTGCTCGGTGAACAGTCCAACGACATCGTCGTCCCGGGTCACCACCAGGGACCCGACCATGCGCTCGGTCATCAACTCCGCGGCCTGTTGCACACTGACCCGCTCATCGAGCGATACCAGCCTGGTCTGCACCTGTCCTTCAACACTGCACGTCATAATATTGGGCCCCGCTGAAATTCACTCGCCCGATGTTGCACTGCCGCATTCCATACCGGCGCATTCTAGATGGCCTTCCACGGCGATTCCAGACCCGAATAGCCGCATCCGGCCGCGATTCAACGCGCGGCGACGTTGGCGCCGCCGGCTATACTGGTGCGGAGCCGCCGCGTTCGGGGATTTTATCGCCATCGTGACGATGAAACGTCCGGTGTCCGGTCTCACCATGCAACGCAAACATAAACGGCGCGCCGCGATTTCCCGCCGTCATCCATTTCCCCACTCCAGGAGACGACCTATGAGAGCCTCGTTACTCGCCGCTGCGCTTTTTTCCTGCATCCAGGTTGTTCATGCCGCCGATGGCCTGGTGACCATCCAAAGCGTCAACGATGTCAAGACCACCGCGGACAAGCTCGTCGCCGCGGTCGAGGGAAAAGACATCAAGGTCTTTAACCGCATCGACCACGCCGCCGGCGCCAAAAGCGTCGACATGGAGCTGGCGCCCACCGAGCTGGTCATCTTCGGCTCACCCAAGGTCGGCACGCCGCTGATGCAGTGCGCACCCACCATGGGGATCGACCTGCCGCTCAAGGCGCTGATCTGGCAGGACGCGGACGGCAAGGTGTGGCTGGCCTACTACGACCCGGCCTACTTGGCGGAACGTCACGGGATCGAAGGCTGCGAGGAGCCGCTGAAGAAGGCCGCCGGTGCGATGAAAATGTTCGCCGCTGCCGCCACGCAATAGGCGTCAGTGGGAAGAACCCTCCCGCGGACCGGGGAGCGGTCAACGACTCGACGCCGTGTAGCCAACCGAGTCCACGGATGGCTCGCCGGTTTTTGTCGTCTGAAGCAACCGGAAAATCGAGCGGTTCCATTGCCGGGAAGGCGTTCGATCGGCATTTACGGAAAAGACATCTTGTTTCCAAGAGGACCACCCCATGCCCGCCCGCCACGCGCGCCGACGTTTATTGTCCGGCGGTTTCGCCGCCCTTGCGACCAGCTTGCTGCTCACCGCCGGAGTCGCTGCATTGGCCACCGAAGAGCCTGCCTATGAAGTCGTGAAGAAGCACCCGGACTTCGAGCTTCGCCGCTACGGCCCGACGTTGCTTGCGGAAACCACCGTGAACGGAGATTTCGACAGGGTCGGAAACGAGGCCTTCCGGCGGCTTGCGGGCTACATCTTCGGCGACAACGCGCCAAAGCAGAAGATCGAGATGACCGCGCCGGTCATCCAGCGACCGGCCGCGGCCGAATCATCCACCGTCGCGGACGGCGTGGAGCCCAAGGGAGACTACGTCTTGAGCTTCGTCATGCCGGAGCGATTCACGGCCGAATCCTTGCCCCAGCCCGAAGACGCTCGCATTCAGGTCCGCAGCGAGCCGGGGCGGCTGATGGCGGCGCGGCGCTACTCGGGTCGCTGGACCTGGGAGAACTACCGGGAATCCAAGCTCTTGGATTCGGTCCGCGCCGCGGGTCTGACCCCGCTGGGCTCGCCGATCTACGCCCGCTACAACGCGCCCTTCACGCCCTGGTTCATGCGTCGCAACGAGGTGCTGGTCGAGGTAGCCGATCCGCCACCGACGCCTTGAGTCGCCCGACGCACATGGGCGCCGAGGTGCGCCCTGAAAGCATCATCGGGCCGGCGAGCCGCCGCCCATGATCTGCCGGCGCAGCTCTGTCGCCT
>JBGSTR010000307.1:0-2049 GCA_041736365.1 Chromatiaceae bacterium
TGGCGCAACGGCTGGGTTGGCCGCTGGTCTAGCGAGGCGGTTGGCGCCAGCCCCGACGTTGCACCGTGGTGGATTCCGTGCCGGAGCGCAGTGAGCGGCGAGCCCGAGGATCGGCGTCTCGCTAAGAATCCCGCTGGTCGCTCAAGCCGACCAAGTCCCAGAGACGGTCGAGGTCCTCGCGCAGGTGCTGAACTTGCGCCTCAAGCTCGGCCAGCCGTTCGTCCCCCTCCGCGCTTGGGCTGGATCGGGTGGCGGTGGCGCCGATCGCGGCGATTTGCTCCGCGGTGGGCGCGCCGCAGAGCAGGTGCATGAAGCGCTCCTCGCGCTTGCCCGGCAGTCGCGGCAGCTCAACCACCAACGGCTGGTCCCTGGCGGCAAGACCGTGAATCGTGTCCGCCACCGTCTCCAGATCCGGGAAATCCGCCATTCGCCCGGTGTTGGTGCGCAGCTCGCCGGTCGTCTGCGGTCCGCGCAGCATCAGCACGCACAGCACCGCCTGTTCTTGGCGACCGAGGTGCAGCGCGCCGATCATCTTGTGATCGTAACGTTCCGTGCGGCCCGCGAAACTTGCATGAATCAGGTTGCGGTCGCGCAGTTGATTGACCACGTGGCCGACCTCGCCGGGGTCGAGATGCATGACCGGGTTGCGGCTGCTCTTCTGATTGCAGGCGGTGGCCAGTGCGTTGAGCGTCAACGGGTACTGGTCCGGCGTCGTGCGCTGTTTCTCCATCAAGCAACCGAGGACCCGAGCCTCGACCTCGGTCAGCAGGAAATCGGGCTCGTTTGCGTTTTCATCGGACATCAATCGCTTCTCCATTCGAGCGGAAAACTGGTGTACGGCAGCCGATCGTGTGCGTTGTGCTCGGCTATCTGAGCGACCGCGGGTCGCCAGCAATCCGGGTCTGCGCCCAATAAAGCACGGCGCGCAATCGATCGTTGAACAGGCGCTCGGCCTTGTCGAGTCCAACCCATCGAAACTCCTGGTGCTCGGGAAATCCAAGCTCCGGATTGATCCCGAGCACCGGGTCTCCGGTGGGTGCCTCCGCCAAATAGTAACGGGCGACCTTGCCGCGACCATAGGGCGGGGTTTCGATAAAGGCCTCGCCCCAGTGCAGGCGGAGATCGGTCAAGCCGGTCTCTTCTTCGACCTCCCGCAGGGCGCATTGCAAGGGTGGCTCGTCGGGGGCGCACTCGCCCTTCGGAAAGTCCCAGTAACGGTAGCTACGCAGAACGAGAATCCGAGGATTCGGGCCGATCCAGCGCACGGGGACGATGCCTGCGGAGAGGATCTGCGGTCTCATCTCAGTCGCACGATGGTCCGGGCTGACGCGGATTCGTGCGGGGCCCACCCGTTACGGGACTCGGCAACGCCCTCACAGGTGCAGGCGACGCAGCTCGCTATCGGCATCGCTATGCTCCCAGATCCGATCAAACTCGGTGTGTAGCCGAGCCGCCTCGGAGCGGTGACTGAAGCTCGCGATTGCGCCGGGCTCCGCGGCCGTGCGTCGCAGGATGTAGCCCGTTTCATCGATGATCAACAGGGATTCGAAGCGATCTTGGAATTCGTCGCCCACTCGCCGGATGAGGATGCTGGAGGTGAGCTGGCCGGCCAGCTCGACCAGCCGGTGACCCGTCATCACCGGGATGCGCGGCTCCTGGAGCAGGATGCGAATCGGCAACCGCGGCCCGGAGACGGCGAGCTTGCGGATTGCATCGCGGAAGCCCGGCTGGTCATAGAGCTCCGGCTCCAGGTCGCGGCTGAGCAGAACGATCTCGCGCCTTGCCTGGCGGGCCATAGCGATAGCGGCCGCGCGGACCTGGTCCCTAGAGGCGAGCTGGTGCACCCCCTCGGAGCGCCCGAGCACCGGGTCATCGTCCGGCGTAGAGTCGCTCGGCGAGTCTTGCGTCAAGCGCATGAGCCGGTGGGGAATGCCGGCCTCGTGGAATTCCTCGCCGGCGCAGTGAAAGCCGTGTCGCCGATAGAAGGGGATGGCCGAGGCCTGAGCGTGGAGAAACGGGGTCGGCGTGCCCGCCGCGGCGGCGAGTCTC
>JBGSTR010000245.1:0-3998 GCA_041736365.1 Chromatiaceae bacterium
CCGCGGTTGGTGACGATGGCGGCCGCCCGTTTCATGATCGGCTCCCAGTCCGGGTCGGTCATATCGGTGACCAGCACGTCGCCCGGCTCGACCCGGTGCATGTCCGCAACATTGGCGACGATCTTGGCCGCGCCCGCCCCGATGCGGCTGCCGATGCTGCGCCCGCTGGTCAACACCGGACCGCGCTCGCGCAGCAGATAGCGCTCGATGACCTTGCCCGAGCGGCTGAGGACCGTCTCCGGTCGGGCTTGGACCACGTAGAGCCTTCCGTCGACGCCGTCCTTCGCCCATTCGATATCCATCGGCCGGCCGTAGTGCTGCTCGATCAGCACCGCCTGCTTGGCGAGCTCTTCGACCTCGGCATCGGTGATGCTGAATTGCTGTCGCAGGGCGTCGGGCACCTCTTCGGTCAGCACCGGATCCTCGGAGCCGGGCGGTGCGTAGACCATGCGGATGGCCTTGTCTCCCACGGTACGCCGGAGAATCGCCGGGCGTCCGGCCGCCAGCGTCGGCTTGTGCACGTAGAACTCGTCGGGGTTCACCGCGCCTTGCACGACCATCTCGCCCAGCCCGTAGCTGGAAGTGATGAAGACCGCATCGCGGAAACCCGATTCGGTGTCCAGTGTAAACATCACCCCGGAGGCGGCGCGGTCGCTCCGTACCATGCGCTGGATCCCGGCGGACAAGGCGACGTGACGGTGCGCGAACCCCTGATGCACGCGGTAGGCGATTGCGCGATCGTTGAACAACGAGGCGAACACCTCCTTGATTCGACCCTTGATGGCGGTCAGTCCCTGGACGTTGAGGAAGGTTTCTTGTTGCCCGGCGAAGGAGGCGTCCGGTAGATCCTCGGCGGTGGCCGAAGAGCGCACGGCCCACGACACCTCGTCGCTGCCCGCCTCCGCGACCAGGCGCGCATAAGCGGTATCGATGGCATCCTCGAGCTCGGCAGGGAATGGCTGCTCCATCACCCGGGCGCGAATCCTCGGTCCGGCTTGAGCGAGTGCCGCGACGTCGTCCACATCCAATTTGTCGAGAATGTCCTGGATTCTCTCGTCGAGCCCATCTTGGGCGAGGAGCTCCCGATAGGCGCTTGCGGTCGTCGCAAAGCCCCCTGGAACCCGCACGCCGACTCCATGAAGATTCTGAATCATCTCGCCGAGCGAGGCGTTCTTGCCGCCCACGACGGGTACGTCGTCCAACCCGAGATCGTTGAGCCAGCGGACGTAATCGGTCATGTTGTTCTCCGAATCAGGTACTTTCAGGAAAGTAAGCTTCCGGCGCCGGTGGGTGTCGCTGCGCGCGCTCGCGATCAACGGGGAACTATAACGCACCGCTCCGTCCAGGAGTCCGACCGCGCCTCAATCCAGAGCATTTGCGCTTCGGCGGGCGCATTCGGGATACGGGCAATGGCCGCCGCGCTTTCGCTTGACCGAGGTCGACTTGTCGGCACCCGGCGCGGGCCAAGCTAGCTTGCAGGGCCAAATCCGGCGCTTCGGATCGAGCGCCGACAAGGTGGCTACGTATAACTACGTACGCCGTTTCGGACATTGCGGATTGTGCCGAGTGCCGCGTTTCATTAGTGTCCGCGTCTAATACGAGAGGAGGAGGGCGGATGGTGCAGCGGCGGGTCTAGGCACGGACCCCCGCCGAGCAGCCAGAAAGAAAAAAAGAGGCGGAGTACATGCCTCAACCTTTGGGCAATGGACGTGTGTAGTGCGCGACACGTCTCGACCCAAGCAGAAAAACGCCAAACTGAGGAGGAATCGCCAATGCCAGCCCGTACTTCCTACATCGAGGAGGAGCAACGGTTGGACCTGAGCTTCGACGGCAACCTGGACGTAAGCGTCTCCGGTGAGGTGTGCGACGCGTGCAAGCGCGTTTCTGCGAATCTCAAGTCCTGCATCATCGACCTGACGGCCGTAGAGCGTATGTTCGACTCCGGGACGGCGCTGATGCAGATGTTGTATCGACGTTTGCGCGAATACGGAACAACCGTGGTGATCCTCAGCGATCGCCCGGAGATCAGGGACCGATTGGCCGGCGTGACGGACGGCGCCTGGCATATCTCGCCAATGCACCGGGGCTAGTGCCGCGGGTGCTTTCAACCGAGCTCGAGGACTGAAGCTAACGCAGCGGATGCACCTGCTTCACGTACAGGGACGTACACCCCCCCATTTCCATCCCCGTCTTGCCGGTTAGCCGGCGTGGCGATGCGATTGGTCTGTTGTCGGACCACCTAAACCCGTCCGGAAAGCGAAGATGCCGAGAGTCCTGGAAACCCCGGGGAAAGGTGGCGTCTCTCCGCGCTCGGGCACGGTGAGCGACGGGAAGCCGAGTCACTCCCCTCCAGGCCGCGCGGCGGCATTCGCGTTGAGTCTCAAGTCTGCAGCAACCCGAGCGCTGGGCTCGCTTTCCTTTCGGTTGGGCGTGCTGTTCGTCACCGTGTTGATTACCGCGGCGCTCGCCACCGGCTACCTGTTCGATCGCGGGCGCACCGACGCCCTGCAGGCGCGGGAGCTGGACCACCTGCGTCTGCATGCGGAACGAGGCGCCGACGAAATCAGCCATGCGGTCTCGGCGCTGCGCGCGGACGTCATGTTCCTGGCCGGCACGCCGCCGATCGAGGGTATTCGCCGGGCGATGGAGGGCGGGGGTCTCGATCCCGTTGGCGGCTCCAGCCTGAGCCAGTGGTTGGAGCAGCTTCAGCAGATCTTTCTCGCCTTCGCCGAGTCGCGGCCCGACTACTTCCAGTTGCGTCTGATCAGCGCCGCGGGCGACGGTCCCGAGCTGGTGCGGGTGGAGCGTGGGCCGGAGGCGCCGCGCGTTACTCCGGCGGACTCCCTACAGCTCAAGGGCTCCCGCTACTACGTTCAGGAGGCCGCGGCGCTTCCGCCGGGCGCGGTCTATCTATCGCGGATCGATCTCAACCAGGAGCGCGGCCGTATCGAGCTCCCGGCCCAACCCACCTTGCGAGTAGCGACCCCCGTGCACGGCCCGGCGGGTGATCTGTTCGGCGTGCTGGTGCTCAATATCGATATTGGGAGGGTGCTGGAGCGGGTCGAGCACTTTGCACACCCGAGCGAGACCATCTATGTGGTCGACGAGGACGGCAATTTTCTGGTACATCCCGATCCCCGCGTGGCATTCGCGTTCGAGTTCGGGCCGGCTCCGCGATTCGCCGATCGCTTCCCCTCCGGCGCAGACCGCCTCGGCACCGCACCCGGCGTAGGCGAGACCTTCATTCAGGTTGGGAACGACGGCGAGGAGACGGTGGTATACGTGACCTCGCGAGCGATTGATCCGGCGCATCCCAGTCGCCGCATCAGCGTGGTTTTCACCGAGCCCGCGTCCCAGATCTTCGAGGCAGTCGGTCTGGCGCGTCGCGAAACCCTGATGCGGGTCGGCGGACTGCTTGCACTCGCCGTCGTCGTGGTCGCCGTGATGGCGATGCTGCTGACACGCTCCCTGCGCATGCTCTCCAAGGCTGCCGAGGCGATTGCCGCGGGCGAGTACCGGGTCACCCTGCCCGCGCGCGGTAGCGGTGAGGTGGGAACCCTTGCGGCTGCCTTTCGGCGCACGGCCGAAGAGGTCGAGAAGCGCGAGGCGGCATTGGCCGACCTCAACCGCGAGCTCGAGCAGCGCGTTGAGCAGCGCACGCGGGATCTGGCGCGGCAACACGCCCTGCAGCGGCTGATTCTCGACAACATCGCCGATGGCGTCGTCGTTGCGGATCAGCACGGACGCTTCCTGCTGTGGAACCGCAAGGCCGAGCAGATCATCGGCGGTGAGCACGCGGATGTCGCCCCGGAGGACTGGGCGGCGCATTTCGGCTTGTACTGGGACGAGACCGGCAGCCCGGTTGCGACCGAAGAGCTGCCACTGGTGCGCGCGATCCGCGGAGAGTCGGTGGACAATGTGGAGCTGTTCTTGCGCAATCCACACGTTGCCGAAGGACGCTGGATCGAGGTGACGACACGGCCCCTGGTCAACGAGGA
>JBGSTR010000328.1:0-7114 GCA_041736365.1 Chromatiaceae bacterium
CGGCGAAGTCGGCTTTCCGGGTGGGCGCCGGGAGCCGTGCGACCGGGACTGCAGCGCAACCGCCCTGCGCGAGGCGCAAGAGGAGATCGGCCTCGAGCCCTCGCGCGTAACCCTGCTCGGGGAGCTGCGCACGGTTCAAACCGTGAGCGACTATCTGGTTACCCCCGTGGTCGGCTATTTTTCTTGGCCCCAGGCGCTGCGGCCGGAGCCGTCCGAGGTCTCGCACGTCTTCAGCATCCCGCTCCGCTGGCTCGACGACCCGGCCCACCACCGGGTCGATGTGTGGCCCTCCGCGGACCATCCCCAAGCGCGCGATGTGGTGTTCTTCGACGAGTTCGAGGGCGAGCGGCTGTGGGGCATCAGCGCGCGCATTACCCTGGACTTCCTGCAATGTCTGCGGGCAAGCTGAGGTGCGCGGTCGACGGATTATGCGCGGCGTAAGCGATCCAACCGAGCTCATCGTTTAATGCCCGTCGGCAACGGCTACCTGGCCTACGTTCGCGAGCTCCTCGAACAATTCGAGCCGCTGCGGGTGAAACGCATGTTCGGCGGCGCCGGGATCTACTCCGAGGACCTTTTCTTTGCGATCCTGGTGGACGATCAGCTCTATCTGAAAACGGACTCGATCAACCGCCCGGACTTCGAACGTCTCGGACTGCAACCCTTCACCTACTCGCGCAGGGACGGACGGTGCATCACCATGAGCTATTTTCCGCCGCCGGCCGACGCCTTGGAGGACGCCGAGGTTCTCGCCGTTTGGGTCCACTCGGCAATTTCGGCGGCACGGCGGGCCTTCTGATCTACGCGAACGAATCGCGCGTCCGTCGCAACAACGGAAACGGCATGATTTAGCAGACGAATCCAATGCCTTTAGAGATTTTATCGGGAATTGGTTGCACGCCCCGCGTCAAGCCCTGACATTTACGGGATTGTGTGCCGGCATCCCGCCGGTGACCGCGAAGCGTCCTCACCACCGGGGGACGGAGACACTACCTATGATCGAGCGCGTCGATGTGGGCGGCCTTAAGGTCGCCAAGCCTATGTACGACCTGGTCCGGAACGAGATCGCACCCGGCACTGGAATCGACCCGGACGGCTTCTGGCAATCTTTCGGCGACATCGTCGGCGAGCTGGGACCCCGCAACCGTTCGTTGCTGGCCCGGCGCGACGAGCTGCAGGCGCAGATCGATGCCTGGCACCTGAGCCAACGCGGCCAAGCGATCGAGCCGGGGGCCTACCGGGCGTTTCTCTCCGAGATCGGCTATCTGGTCCCGACCGGCCCGGATTTCAGCGTAACCACGGCGAATGTCGACCCGGAGATTGCCCAAGTGGCCGGACCCCAGCTCGTGGTGCCGGTGAACAACGCGCGCTACGCACTGAATGCGGCCAACGCGCGCTGGGGCAGCTTGTACGATGCGCTCTACGGCACCGACGTCATCCCGGATACCGGGGGTCTGGATCGCGGCAGCGCCTACAACCCGCGGCGGGGCGCGGAGGTGATTGCCCGGGCGGCGGGTTACCTGAGCGAGGCGGCTCCTTTACAGCAGGGCACCCACGGCGAGGCCTGCGGCTACCGCATCGACAACGGACAGCTGCTCGTCGCCCTGGCGGACAGCAGCGAGACCTCGCTGGCGAACCCATCCCAGTTTGTCGGCTATCGCGGCGACCCGGGGGCCCCTTCCGCGGTCCTGCTGGTCAACCACGGTCTGCACATCGAGATTCAGATCGACCGCAATCATCCGGTGGGCAAGGACAGTCCGGCGGGCGTCTCCGACCTGTTGCTGGAATCCGCGGTCACGACAATCGAAGACTGCGAGGACTCGGTGGCCGCAGTCGACACCGAGGACAAGGTCGGCGTGTATCGCAACTGGCTCGGGCTGATGAACGGCACCTTGACCGCGAGCTTCAGCAAGGGTGGCCGGATGCTGGAGCGCGCGCTGGAGCCGGATCGGGTCTACACCACCCCGGATGGCGGCGAGCTGAGCCTGCCGGGCCGAGCATTGATGCTGGTGCGCAACGTCGGGCACCTAATGACCAACGACGCGGTGCTGAGCGCCGACGGCGAAGAGATCCCCGAGGGCATGCTGGACGGCATGGTCACCTCGCTATGCGCCCTGCACGACGTCGGCGCCTCCGGCAGACACCAAAACTCCCGCGCCGGCAGCATCTATATCGTCAAGCCGAAGATGCACGGCCCGGAAGAGGTCCAGCTCACGGTCGACCTGTTCGCTCGCATCGAGGACGCGCTCGGCTTGGCCCGCAATACCATCAAGCTCGGCATCATGGACGAGGAGCGCCGGACCACGGTGAATCTCAAGGAATGCATCCGGGTCGCCAAGGACCGGGTGATCTTCATCAACACCGGCTTCCTCGACCGCACCGGCGACGAGATCCACACCGACATGGAAGCCGGCCCGGTGCTGCGCAAGGGTGCGATGAAGGCGGCCCCGTGGCTGCTCGCCTACGAGGACTGGAACGTCGACGTCGGTCTCGTCTGCGGCCTGCCCGGCCACGGTCAGATCGGCAAAGGCATGTGGACCATGCCGGACGAGATGCGGGCGATGCTCGAGGCCAAGGCGGGCCATCCCAAGGCCGGCGCCAATTGCGCCTGGGTCCCATCGCCCACCGCGGCGACCCTACATGCGTTGCATTACCATGAGGTCGATGTGGCGGCGGTCCAGGCCGCACTCGCGGCCGGCGGCCCGCGCGCCGGCCTCGACACCATCCTGCAAATCCCGCTCGACCCTGATTGTGCCTGGTCCGAAGAGGAGATCCGGCAGGAGCTCGACAACAACTGCCAGGGAATTCTCGGCTACGTGGTGCGCTGGGTCGACCAGGGCGTCGGCTGCTCGAAGGTGCCCGACTTCTCCAACATCGGCCTGATGGAAGACCGGGCGACGCTGCGTATCTCGAGCCAGCACGTCGCGAACTGGCTGCACCACGGGGTCATCACCGAGGCGCAGGTGAAGGAGTCGCTGAAACGGATGGCGGCCGTCGTGGACGAGCAGAACGCGGACGATCCGGTATATCGACCGATGGCCCCGGACTTCGACGGCATCGCCTTCGAGGCGGCCGCCGATCTGATCTTCAAGGGTCGCGAGGTGCCGAACGGCTATACCGAGCCGACACTGCACGCCATGCGCAAGCGCCTCAAAGGCGCGTCCTAAGCCGATACGCGAGCCGGGTCCGGGGGCCGGACCCGTCCGCGCGGTGCCAAACGCGCGGTCACGCCGCGGCCGCCGATCGTCGGTTGCTGGACACCATCGCCTAACTGACTTTTTTTTGATCTGGATTCGGTACGCGTCCGTCTCTTCGGGTCCATGATTGGGTGCGATCGCATTGACAAATTCGCACTCGGGTGGGTCATTTGGCAAAGGCGGCAATCCAACGCCTTCGCGGCATTTGATCCGCTCGCGGTTCGAGAGGCGCGACGCTCGGGCCACTCAATTTTCTAGTCGTATAAGGCGACAAGAAAATGTCGGGCCACCCCCGGCCCGGACGGGAAACGCAAAACTCAGCGTTTCCCTCTTTGGAGAACAAACGGGAGCACATGCCACGGACAGGGCCAGATCAACACCAAGCTGTACCAAGGCCACCTATAAGGTGGAGGAGCGAAACCATGCCCGCTATGCAAATCGACGGCCGCGAGCTCGAGATCAACGCCATGGGCCATCTCGCGCGCTTCGACGATTGGGACCGTGACGTGGCCCAAGCGCTGGCTGAAGAAGAAGGACTGACGATGACCGAGTGCCACTGGGCCGTCATCGACTTCATGCGCAACTTCTATGCGACCCACGAGATCCCACCGTCGCCCCGCGTCGTCGTAAAGGCGATCGGGCACGAGCTTTCCGCGCACACCCCCTGCACCCGCAAGCACCTGGAAGGGCTGTTTCCGAATGGCGGTTGCAAACAGGCATGCCGCGTCGCCGGACTCCCCGTCTACTACTGTCACGCCTGCTGAGCCCGATTCCGTTCAGCGCCGGCCCTCTCGCCCCTGCCGGGACGCGAGGGCCGCTCGCAAATCGAGGCAACAACCAACACCGATGGACGCCGGACCGGCCACGAACCGAAGGTTCGATGCAATGCCGGCCTTCAGGTATCATTAGCGTCCATCCGGGCGGTCCTTGATCCGCTCGGTCTGTGCATACTTTGGCAGGCATCGTCAGCCGCAGAGCATCATTCACTACTCGTATTCTTTAACGAGGTTCGCATGGCATTCAGCCGAACCCTGTCCGCGGTATGCGCAGTGGCGCTCTCGGTGGCGATTTTCGCTTTGCCGGGAAAATCGTTCGGTGAATCGGATGTTGCACCGGCGGCAACCAACGCGGCGCCCGTAGCGGATGTCGCCCCCCCAAGCGGCGCGAAGGATGCGCTGAAGGCCCTGCATCCCTACGCCTACGTGGGTTTGACCTACGACACCAATCTAATCTTGTCGTCGAATGATCCGGTGGCAACCGCCGCGCTGCAGGATTTTTTCGGCTTCAGCGGGACATCCGATTGGTATACCACGCTGGGCGCCGGATTCGATTCCGAGATCAACAAGGGAAAACAGAAGTTCTCCGTCGGCGGCAATATCTTCAGGAACACCTACGATCGCTTCAATGAGCTGGATTACACGGGCGGCGACGCTCGAGCGATATGGGATTGGGCGGCCGGACGCCTATGGTCGGGAACGCTGGGTTATCGATTCAACCGGGAGCTGCGCAGCTTCGCGAACCAGGACGTACCCGACCGGGACGTGATGAACCGAAACCGCGTATTTGGCGATGTCAAACGCTGGGTAACGGATCGCTGGCGCGTCGGTGCCAGTGCCGATTGGTCCGATGTCGCCTTCAGTGCGAATGAATCACTCAATCGAAACATCTACGGCGTTGGCGCCGTCGTCGACTACGTGACGGCCGCGGACAACTCCGTGGGTCTCGAGGCGCGAGCCGTCGACGTGCGATTCACCAACGTCGCGCTTCGCGACTACACGAAATTCAATATCGGACCGGTGGCGGATTGGCGAGTGACGGGCTCGACTCGGCTGCGCGCCGCGGCGGGATACGTTCAGCAAACCTACGACGACACGCCCGACCGCGACTATAACGGCCCCGTTGGCCGGTTGACGGCAATCTGGGACGCGACCGGGAAGACGCGAATCACATCGGAGGTGTGGCGCGACGTGAGCTCTCTGGGCGATGAAATCGCCACCTACGCGGTCATCACCGGGATCAGTGTCGCGCCGCGATGGCAGATGTCGCCCAAGACGCAGTTGAGGGCCTTTGCCGGATACGAGCAGAGAGATTTCTCGGGTTCGAGAGACATCATAACGCCCGATCCGCTGCTTGGGGATCGCGTGGACGACGTATTCACCTTCAACGTCGGCGCCGACTGGACAATCCGGAACAATATTATTTTCTCCCTACAGTACGACGCCGGCAATCGGGACTCGACGCGACAGTTGGTCGACTACGACTTCCAATCGATTCAAGCTCTAGTGCGGGTAGGTCTCTGAGCCGGCGAACGCGGGTCGCGGCAGGTCAGTCCGCAAAGCGTCCAAACAACCGAAAACAGTTCTCGGCCGTGGTCGCGGCGAGCTCGTCGTGATCCAAACCCCGCAGCTCGCCGATGCATTCGGCGACATGCGTCACCAGACGCGGCTCATTCGATTTTCCGCGATGCGGAACCGGCGCGAGATAAGGCGCGTCGGTTTCGATCAGCAGCCGCTCCAGCGGAACCTTCCGCGCGACCTCACGCAGCTCGGCGGCGTTGCGGAAGGTGACGATTCCAGAGAACGAGACATAGAAGCCGAGGTCTAGGCCCTGCCGGGCCATCTCCCAGCTCTCCGTGAAGCAATGCAGCACGCCGCCCACGTCGCGGGCGCCCTCTTCGCGCAGGATCCGGATGGTGTCTTCCCGGGCCTCGCGAGTATGGATGATCAGCGGTTTGCCACAGCCCCGCGCCGCCGCGATGTGGGTGCGAAAGCGCTCGCGCTGCCACTCCAGGTCACCGCTACTGCGAAAGTAGTCGAGCCCGGTTTCGCCAATCGCCACATTGCGCGGGTCGGCGGCCAGCGACATCAACTCATCGACACTCGGCTCCGGCCCCTCGTCCTCGTTGGGGTGTACCCCGACCGAAACGGCTACGTTGGAATAGGGATCGACCAGACGGCGCATGCTCGGATACTGCCCCAAGCCAATCGAGACGCAAAGCATGGCACCGACCCCGGCCTCGGCACTCGCGGCCATCATGGCCGCGAAATTGCCGCCATAGTCGCTCAGGTCGACCCGGTCTAGATGACAATGTGAATCGACGAGCATGCTCGTTACCTTCAGGTTGCAGCGGATTGGAATCAGCGACTGTGAGAAGCCCGACGGTCGCCAGCACGGGACGGATCAACTAGCGCGCACCTACATGGTGTGGGTTTGGCGCTCCGCATTCAGGATGCCCGCCAGATACTCCTCGATCTTGCGCCGCGCCGCGCCCTTGTCTTGGTCGCTAAACTGGACGCCGACGCCGACCGCACGATTGCCCTCGGCTCCGGGCGGAGTGACCCAGACCACCTTCCCGGCCACCGGGATCCGGTCGGACTCGTCCATAAGCTGAAGCAGCAGGAAAAGCTCCTCGCCCAATTGGTAGCGCTTGGTCGTGGGGATGAAGAGGCCGCCATTTTTGATAAAAGGCATGAACGACGCGTAGAGCGCGTTCTTGTCCTTGATGGCAAAACTTAGGATCCGTTGTTGACCGCCGAAGGATCCAACGGAGCTCGTCGGAGTACTCATCGTTTACCCTAACCCTCGTCGGCCTATAACGTACTCCAGATGTCGCCGGAATGCTCGCGGGAGAGTGTGAGCACGTGCGCGGCTTCGCGTCATCGCGCGCAATTCACCAGTCGCGACCATTCGATCAGCAATGATTCCAGCAGCAGCAGCGGATTGACGGTCGTCTCGTTCAGTGCCCGCGCCGCCAAAACGTGGCGAAAATAACGGTGGCCGCGTGCCGGGTCGACCCGCGCCGAGAGTAGCACCAACGGCTCGCGCAGATCCGGATTATCCACCCGCGCGATCCCGGGTGCCGCCGCGAGGCGCAACAGATCGCCCATCCAGCCCACCAACCACTCGAGCGAGCGTTC
>JBGSTR010000359.1:0-9132 GCA_041736365.1 Chromatiaceae bacterium
GACGTGCTTGATTGGGTGTCGTTCGACAGTGAAAACTTGAAAGCCACCGTGTTGGGTTTACCCGGACCAAGCGACATCAGCTTGCCCGTGGATGCGAACAGCGTGGTCGAATTCCTCAGCCGCTAAAAGGTTTTTTACGGATGCCATCGATGCATTGCCAGGTTGTTGTTCTCGGTGGTGGCCCGGGCGGATACGCGGCCGCGTTTCTGGCCGCCGATGAGGGCTTAGAAGTGACCATCGTCGAAGCCGAGCCACGGCTCGGCGGCGCCCATTCGCGCAGTCGGCTCGTGCCCCGGCACTTGCCTTCCATCGCGGGAATCGACCGGGCATATGGAACGACGCCTGGCCTCCCCCGCACCTGGAGCCAGCCCATGCTCAAGGTCCTCGATCACCTCGAAGAATGGCTGATCGCCTTTCTGATCGGCGCCGCGACCCTGCTGATCTTTGTCGTCGTCGTCCACCGCTACAGCCTGGATATGGCGGCGACCTGGGAATGGGACACCCTCTACGACTGGCTGTTTGCCGTCGATCTCAGTTGGGCTCAGGAGCTGTGCATCTACATGTTCGTGTGGATGGCGAAGTTCGGAGCCGCCTACGGCGTTCGCACCGGCATCCATGTCGGCGTGGATGTTCTGATCAATCAGCTCGGCGAGGGCATCCGGGGCAAGGTGGTGCTGTTCGGACTGCTTGCCGGTGCCTTCTTTACCGGGGTTGTCGGCAGCTTCGGCGCGAATTTCGTCTGGCATATCGCGCATACCGACAGTATTTCCCCGGACCTCGAGGTGCCGGTGTGGATCGTCTATCTGGCGATTCCACTGGGCTCCTATCTGATGTGCTTCCGATTCCTGCAGGTGGCCTGGTCGTTCTTCCGCACGGGCGAGCTGCCGAGCCACGAGCACGCCCATGTCGAGGGTCTGGACGACGAAGTGGAGCATGCGCAGCGTACCGGCGAGCCGGAGGGCGTGATGATCGGCGAGGCGGTTGAGCTTACCGAGGACCGCGAGCACCTGCACGCCGGACACTCCAAGAAGGGGCCGGGACCGGGACCGCGCCCGCAGCGGACGGCGGACCGCGCGCGTCCCGAAGGCGACGAGGAGGACCGCTCGTGAGCGCCGCAATCATCTTTGGCTTGTTGCTGATCCTGATGCTGACCGGGATGCCGGTGTCCATCGCGCTCGGCCTCACCGTGCTGACCTTCATGTTCACCCTGACCGAGGTGCCGATCGAGTCGGTGGCGCTGAAGTTGTTCACCGGGATCGAGAAGTTCGAGATCATGGCGATCCCGTTCTTCATCCTCGCCGGCAATTTTCTGACCCACGGCGGCGTCGCGCGGCGGATGATCGCGTTTGCCTCCAGCATGGTGGGTCATTGGCACGGCGGACTGGGATTGGCGGCGGTGCTCGCCTGCGCCCTGTTCGCCGCCGTGTCGGGCTCGTCGCCGGCAACCGTGGTGGCCGTCGGCTCGATCCTGCTCCCGGCGATGGTCAAGCAGGGTTTTCCCGTCCGCTTCGGGACCGGCGTCATCGCCTCCTCGGGCGGTCTGGGGATTCTGATTCCGCCGTCCATCGTCATGGTCATGTACGCGGTGTCGACCAACAGCTCGGTCGGCGCCCTGTTCATCGCCGGCATCATTCCGGGTCTGGTGCTCGGCAGCATGCTCGGGCTGACCACTTGGTGGATCGCCCGGCGCAACAACTACCCGCGCCTGCCGAAGGCGACCTGGCGCGAACGCTTCGGCGCCTTTCGCCAGTCGATGTGGGGCCTGTTTCTGATCGTGGTGGTCATGGGCGGCATCTACACGGGCTTGTTTACGCCCACCGAGGCGGCGGCGATGAGCGCGGTGTACGCGTTCGTGGTGTCGGTATTCGTCTACCGCGACATGCCGCTGAAACGCGTGCCCAAGGTGCTGCTCGACTCGGCGAACATGTCCGCGATGCTGTTGTACATCATCACCAACGCGGTGCTGTTTTCCTTCCTGCTGACCTACGAGAACATTCCCCAGGAGCTGGCCGCGTGGATGGTCGACTCCGGACTCGGACCCATCGGCTTCCTGGCCATGGTGAACATTCTGCTGCTGCTCGCCGGCAACATCATGGAGCCCTCCTCGATCATCTTGATCACGGCTCCGATCCTGTTCCCGGTGGCGATGAGTCTGGGCATCGATCCGATCCACTTCGGCGTGATGATCACCGTGAACATGGAGATCGGCATGATCACGCCGCCGGTGGGTCTGAATCTCTACGTGGCGAGCGGGATCTCCCGGATGGGAATGACGGAGACGACCATCGCCTGCTTCCCGTGGCTGCTGACCATGCTGACGTTCCTGATGGTGCTGACCTATTGGCCGGCGCTGTCGTTGTGGTTGCCGCGGACGCTCGGGATGATTTGACCCCGCTGCGGGGCAGCGAGGGGGAGACGATTGCCGATCAGCCGGCGGCGCCGGGGGCGTGCGCGGACTCGGCCTGAAGCTGCATCTCCCCGCCACTCAAGTCACTCGGGTGATCGTCGCTCCGGCTCTCGTCCAGCCTTGGTGAGCTTTGGCAAGGCACCTCGATGACGCCATCCTTGACGAAACCGGATGGCCGGCCGACCTCGTCGTAGCGAACGCAGACGTTGTTCTCGATGCGCAGCTCGCCGATGTACCGGTGGGAGATCTTGCGCTTGAGATTCGCGGCCAGATCGAGCCCCAGAAAGTGGCTGATCAGACCGCGGATAACGCCGGCGTGGGCAACCACCAACAGGGTCTCGTGTTGATGGGCCGCCTGCAGAGACAGAATGTAGGCAACGCTGCGGCGTTGCATACGGCGGAAGCTCTCGCCCTCCGGGAATGCGTAGTCCGGGTCGGTCTTGTACTGGGGACAGATCTCCTCGACGCGACTCTTCGCAAGCTCGAAGAAGCTGCCGTAGTTGACCTCGTTCAGCGCGGGGCTGGAACGTACGGTTTCGCAGCCGCGCTTGCGCGCGTAGTACAAGGCCGTGTCGCGGGCCCGGCCCAGGGCGCTCGAATGAATGCCGTCGATCTGTATGCGCTTGTCCGTCAGGATTTGATCGACCTGGGCAAGGTCGGACTCCCAGTCCTCGGCCGGCGGGGCATCGCCCCAGCCCATAATGAGCCGAGCCTCGTTGTTGACCGTCTTGAAGTGACGTACGAGGATGATTCGCATGGTGGTATGGGTCGAGCACTCGCGTCGATGAATGGCTATATCCCGCGCGATCAAGCGGTGAGCGGATCGCACGCCTTTTCATGGAGGGTGAGTGGCGGGAACGAGATACGCGCCGGCGGACGCAGACTCTGCGGGAGGTTACCCGGCAGCCCCCGGGGCCGCGCCGCTATGCCGAACCGATCCTGATCCGATCTCCGGACAGCGTGCTCGGAAACCTTTCCGGTGACCCCCCGAAACCCGATGCGCTCCAACCGACGTATCCACCGGGAATGCGTGTAAGTGAATCTACCTCATTGGTTTGAGCGATAGCAAACCAGGTGGTGGTCGGCAGACGTTTAATTACTGAAAACGTGACTTACCGCAAGTTGAGGGCATCGCTGATGACGGTGCGAATAGCGGAGGAGAAGGCGTCGAAGGAGTGCGGCTTGACGATGTAGTCCTCGACCTCGTATTCGAACGCCGCCGCTCGGTCCGAGGGCTCGTTCGACGAGGTGAGCACGATCACCGACATCTCGGCCAGGTTCGGATCTTGGCGCAGCTCGCGCAGGAACTCGATGCCGCTCATCCGCGGAAGGTTGAGGTCGAGGAGGATCAGCGCCGGAGCCGGGTCGATCTTCTCCGGCCCCTCGCCGCGCAGCATGGCCAGCGCGTCGGTCGCGGTGCGAGCCACGTGCAGCGGATTGGCGATACTGCTCTGCTTGAGCGCGCGCTGAACCGTCATGATGTCTACCCGGTCGTCTTCGATGAGCAGTATGCCGGCGCGGTCGTCGACCATCGATCCCCCCTTACCCGTACTCGGGCTGCGAAGCTGATTTCGGTGCCGTTGGCGCCTTCTCCTTGGCCCAGGTGAAGCTGAATCGACATCCGCGGCCCGGCCCGGACACGAGCACGATCGAGCCGCCGTGCTCCTCGACGAGCTTCTTGACCAGTGCCAAGCCGATGCCGGTGTCGCCCCCGAAGTCTTTTACCTTGAGGGTTTGAAACATCTTGAAGACCTTGTCGTGGTATTCGGGTGCGATCCCGGGCCCGTCGTCCTCGACGTCGAATTCGCAGCGATCGCCGAGGTCGCTTCCCGAGACTCGGATCCGGCCGCGGTGGCGGTCGTGGTGGCTGATCGCGTTGGAGATCAGGTTGGCGAAAACCTGCCCGAGATGGATGCGGTCGGTCACCAGCCGCGGCATGCCGGGGGCCACCTTGACCTTGAACCCTTTCGGCGGTGCGACCGAGTCGATGGTGTCCGCCAGCAGCCGAGCCGTGTCTACCTCCTCCAGCGATCCGGGCGCGCGGCCGATCCGCGAGTAGGCGAGCAGGCCCTCGATCAGGGCGTTCATGCGCTTGACCCGGTCGCGCAGCAGCTCGAGCTGCTCGCTGGTCTCGGGTGTCAGCCGGTCGCGTAGATCCTCGTTGAGCCAGCTCGCGAGGTTGGCGATGGCGCGTAGCGGCGCCTTTAGGTCGTGGGCGGCGACGTAGGCAAACTGCTCCAGGTCGCGCGCTTTGTGCTCGGCCTCCGCCGTGCGTTTCGCCACCCAATGCTCCAGCGTCACGTTGAGCATCTGTAGGGCGTTTTCCGCCCGCTTGCGCTCGGCGATCTCGTTGTTGAGGGCCTCGTTGGTCCGCTCCAGCTCGCAGGTTCGGCGGGCGACCAGGCGCCGCACCTTTTCGGCCTGGCCGATAGCGGTCGCCAGGTAGACCGATGCCAGCAACGTGAACGCCATGCCGCCGCCTAGAGCCAACCATGCGTTCCAGTAGGCGGGCTCGTAGAAACCCGGGACCGGGGTGCACACGACCGTCCAACTGCGATTACCGACCTCGATTTGACCTTGGTAGGCCGGTCGCTCGGCGCCGACGAGGTTCGCGGAGCCATCGGGAGAGAGCACTCGACGGCGCGAGTAATGGACGAAAAAGGGCCGCTCGCCCGCCTGCGGAGCGGCGGCGAAGAACTGGATGTCCACCCCGCTCGGCCCCAGGCTCGCCAGCGCCCGCTCCGCGATCTCGGCGAGGCGAAACACGCCGACGGCGTAGCCGAGCAGCTCCAAGCTCGGTTGTTGCACCACGCCGAGCTCCCCCGGCGGATCGGAATCCGCCCATTCCGCGGACTCCTCGTGCTCGCGCACCGGCAGGTAGGCGGAGAACACCGGGTCGTTGGTGGATTGCGCGTCGATCGGGGTTGGATCCGAGACATACAGGCTATCGGTTCGATCCGCCTGTATCAGGGCGGCAAGCGCGGTCGCATCGGCGCCGAGATCGAGTCCGAGCAGATCCGGATTCGCCTGGTAGGGCTGCACATACAGGATTGGATAGTGCACCGGACGCGCCTCGGCGGTGCGCAGCTCACCGTCGGGCCCGCGCTCGCGAATCTCGAAGTCGGCAAAACTGCGTCTCGCCTCGGCGGTAAAGGTCGCGCGCTGCTCCGACCCCACGATCGGCACCCACATCAGCGACTGGATGCCCTTGTTTCGCTTTAGGGGCGGGCCGACGAACTCACGGAACTGGCGCCGCGAGAGGGTGCCCAAGGCGTCGAAGAAGCTGGCGATGTCTTGTACCACCGCGAGCGCCGAAACCACCTCGCGTTGAATGACCAGCTGGCGGTCGCGTGCGGCCTCCGTGAACTCGCCCAGGCGTCGCTCGCGCTCCAGATCGACGACGTTGGAATAGAGCAGCCAGGTGACCAGGATTCCGGTCAGCGCCGCTAGCAAGACCGGGATATAGCTCGTCCATACGGCTCGACCGCCGGGTCCCCGGCCCGGCGCAGGGATCGAGGGCGCCGGTGCGCGCGTGTCGGCGAGCCTTCTCGTCATCGCCGGCGGCAGGCGAGATGCCATTCCCGCGTCACGATTTGGCAGCCCCCAGCTTGGACGGATCGGGCGGAAATCGTAGCGCGATGCGACCCATGATCTCGTCGAGAATCTGCTCCATGGATTCCTCGACGCTCCAGTTGGCGATGATCGGGATGCCGGCCCGCTGTGCCTGGTCGACCATATAGGTTTGCAGCTCCCAAATCGCCGACAGCGCTTGGCGCTGCTTGTCCGAGTCGCGGCTTGGCTGCTCGCGGCTGCGCCGTCTGAGTCGATCGTCAAGACGCGTAATGTTCGGCACCGCAAGCAGCAGCGGGACCACCACCGCCTGATCGCGGATCTTTTTCAGATTGAGGCGGGTCGGCAGGACGTGGACGCCGTCGATGATCAGATCCTGACGCTCCTTGACCGAACGCTGGATGGTCGCCTCCAGAGCCATCTTGATGGTGTCGAACTGGGCCAGGAAACCGCTCAGCACCGGGTTTTCGCCCAGGCTCTGCCCCGGGGCGGGCTCCACCTCGGGAAGGCCCTGCCAGGCGTCGAAGCTGGAGTAGGCGAGGGTCGGGGCCACGTGGGGGACCAGGTAGCAGCGAATGATCTCGCGCATCATGTCCGTGGACTGGGTGCGCACGATATCGAGCAGATAGGCCAGACGGGCCGCGATCGTGCTTTTGCCGGCCCCGGTAGGGCCGCCGATCAGGACGATGAGCGGATCGCGGCTGTCGGTGAAGAGGCAGCGCGAAAGGAACCGATCGGCGGCGTCTCGACCGCTGGTGTTCTTGATCGTCTCGTAGATGAGTCGCCGCAGATCCCGGTGGTCGATGACCGGCTCGCTGTAGCCGCGCAACAGCTCCTGGACCGCGCGGGCGCCTTGCATGGCGTCCTCGTGGCGGATGCCGCAACCTTCCAGATTGCGGGTCAGCATACCGACCGAGAACTGATCTTCGCGTCCCGACGTGCGCACCATGACCGGGCGTACCTGATGTCCGCCGAGCTGGTAGGCCAGTCGGGCTTCCTCGCCGATGGCGCGCTCGAGCTCCTCGCCGACAAGCTTTCGCAGGCTCAGCGTGTCCCATTCCTCTTCGCTTTTCTCGAGCAGGCCGCGGACCTGCTGGGCGACCTCGTAGGCCTCGTCGAACGACAGCCCTACCGCCGCCAGCGATTGCACCAGCACCCCGCGCAGGAAGGGCACCTTATCCCCCGTCGCGGGATCGGTGATGAGTAGCTTCTTAGCCACGGCAAGTCACGCCGATTCCAATTTTTCTTCCCATCGCAATATCCTCTGCGTTCCCCGATCGAGCTGGTGGCGCGCGTGCTTGCGGGCTCGTCTACGCTCGAATGTCTTGTCGACCGTGCTGTGCGGGTGAGGGTCGATCATATCACCCGCTGCTTGGTACTCGAGCGAGCCCGCCTCGGGCGCGGCCTGGACGCCGCTGGCACCGGCTACCGAGGCGCGTGAATGCCCCGTTTGCCGCAGAATCCCGGCAGCGGCGATTGGGTTGTGGTTAAATGCCGCGCCATGTTCCATCCCCTCCCGTTGTACGTCGGCCTGCGCTACACGCGCGCCAAACGCCGCAACCACTTCATCTCGTTTATCTCGCTGATATCGATGCTGGGCATCATGCTCGGCATCGTCGCATTGATCGTGGTGCTGTCGGTGATGAACGGGTTCCACAAGGAGATTCAGGAACGCATCCTGTCGATGGCGTCCCACGCCACCCTCACCGACCCCTACGGGGGCATGGCGAACTGGCGGGAGGTCTTGGCGCAGGTCCGGGCGCATCGCGACGTGGTCGGCGCATCGCCGTTCGTCGAGGTCCAGGCGATGCTGGTGGGCGGCTCCAACGTCAGCGGCGCACTGGTGCGCGGAATTGTGCCGGCGGACGAGGACCAGGTGGCTGATATTCGGCGCGACATGGTCAGCGGCTCGGTCGACGATCTGGTCGACGGCGAGTTCCGAATCATCCTCGGCAAGGACCTGGCCAACTATTTGGGTGTAGGCCCCGGCGACAAGGTGACGGTCGTCACCCCGCAAGTCAGCGCCACGCCGATCGGGATCATGCCGCGGTTGAAGCGGTTCACGGTGAGCGGGATCTTCGCCGTCGGAATGGCGGATTACGATCGCAACGCCGCCTTCATCCAGATGCACGACGCGGCCAAGCTGATGAGCCTCGGCGACGCGGTTTCCGGCGTGCGCCTCAAGCTCGTCGACCTGTGGCAGGCGCCGCGCCTTTCGCGCGAGATCGCCTATGACCTGGGCGGGCTCTACCAGATCATTGACTGGACCCAGGTCCACTCCAATTTCTTCCGCGCCCTGGCCACCGAGAAGCGGATGATGAGCATCATCCTGTTTCTGATCGTCGCCGTGGCCGCCTTCAACATCGTCTCCACCCTGGTGATGGTGGTGACCGACAAGCGCTCGGATATTGCCGTGCTGCGGACACTCGGGATGTCGCCGTCGCGGATCATGGGCGTGTTCATGGTCCAGGGGACCACGATCGGGCTGGTGGGCACGCTCTTGGGCGTGGTGGTCGGGGTGCTCCTGGCACTCAATCTCGAGCCGATCATCGACGGCATCGAGAGCCTGTTCAGCGTTCACTTCCTCGACCCGACGATCTACTACATCAGCGAGCTGCCCTCGGATGTCCACGCCGCGGACGTGCTGTTCGTCGCCGGCTCCGCGTTCGTGATGACCATCTTGGCAACCATCTATCCGGCGTGGCGCGCCGCCCGTACCCAGCCCGCCGAGGCGCTGCGTTATGAGTGAGGCCACCCCGGCGCTCGAGGTCCGGCAGCTCACCAAGATCTTTCGGCAAGGGCCGCAGGAGGTCGTGGTGCTGCGGGGCGTGGACTTCCGCGTGCTGCCCGGGGAGCGGATTGCGATCGTCGGCGCGTCGGGTTCCGGAAAGAGCACCTTGCTGCACTGCGTCGGCGGCCTGGACCGACCGACCCGCGGTGAGGTGATCTGGCAGGGCCAGGACGTCAACCGGCTCTCGGAGGCGCGCCGCGGCGCGCTGCGCAACCGTCACCTGGGGTTCGTCTACCAGTTCCACCACCTGCTGCCCGAGTTCACCGCGCTGGAGAACGTCGCCATGCCGCTGTTGATTGGCGGCGCGGCACCGGGGCAGGCACGCGAGCAGGCCGAGTCGATCCTGCAGCGGGTCGGGCTCGCG
>JBGSTR010000361.1:0-3124 GCA_041736365.1 Chromatiaceae bacterium
GTACCGGCTGGACTCGCCGCGCGGCGCGCCGCGCATCAGCGGAGTGGCGAGCGCCGCCCCGATTGCTGATAGCATGCGCGAATTGTGACGAAACGGTGACAGCCAAATGCCTCAGGACGATCTGATCCAATTGTTTTCGCGCTTCGGCCTCGCGGCGTTGCTCGGCTTTCTGATCGGCCTGGAGCGCGAGCTTCGAGATCAGGACAGCGTCACCATCGGGATCCGCGACTTCGTGCTCTTTGCCGTGCTGGGCGCCGTTTCGACCTACGCGGCGCAGGCGTACGACAGCACCTGGCTGATCGCGGTCGGCTTCGGCGGCTTTCTCGTCTTACTGCTCTCCAGCTACTGGGCTCAGCGCGACCATGGTGCGGGGATCACCACCGAGCTTGGCGCCGTGCTGACGTTCTTCCTCGGTGTGCTGATCATGCGCGGCTCGAGCGTGCTCGCAATCGCTTTGGCCATCCTGGCGCTCGGCGTCATGTTCCCGAAGGAGACGATCAAGCGTTTCCGCGCGCGGGTGCAGACTCACGAGATGCGCGCGGTGCTGCTGTTCCTTACCATCAGCTTCATCGTCCTGCCGATCTTGCCGCGGCAATCGCTGGACGCCTACATGACCTACGCTGTCGGCGCGGTGAGCGCGGTGGATCGGGACACCGGACGCGTCGAAATAGAAGTGGCCGACGGCAAGCGGGTCAGACCCGGCACCCGCGTGCTGCTGTTCGAGCCGGACCGGGAGCCCGTCGGGAGCGTCGAGATCACGGAGGCCAATCGCACCCACGCCAGCGGCACCTACGAGGGGAGCCTACTCTCCGACATCGACACCAGGGTCCAGGCGCGCAACGGCCTCGGGATCGAGTTTCTCCAGGTCATGGCCTCGGCGGTGCGTCCCTATAAGCTGTGGCTGATCGTCGTGCTGGTGTCCTTCGTCAGCTTCGCCGGCTATGTGCTGATCAAGATCATCGGCAGCAGCGCCGGAATCGGGTTGACGGGACTGATCGGCGGCCTGGTTTCGAGCACCGTAACCACCCTGAGCTTCGCGCGCCGCAGCCTCGAATCACCCGGTGCCAACAGCCTGTTCGCCATGGCGATTATTCTGGCCAGCTCGGTGATGTTTCCGCGTCTGCTGCTCGAAATCGCCGTCGTCAATCCAGCTCTGATGAAGAACATTGCGCTGCCGCTCGGTGTCATGGGGATCACCGGCGCCCTGATGGCCGGCTTGCTGTATTTCAGGTCGAAGCAGGCCACCGCCGAGACGCCCCAGGTACAGTTCGACAACCCCTTCAGCCTCAAGTCGGCGATCAGCTTCGGCGCTGTGTTTGCTCTGATCCTGATGCTCACCCGCGTGGCGACCCACTATTTGGGCGATGCCTGGTTGCCCGCGGTCGCCCTGGTAAGCGGCCTGACCGACGCCGACGCCATTGCCTTCTCCCTGAGCAGTCTTCAAGTGTCGGGTCTGATCCACATCGATTGGGCGAGCTTCAACCTGGTGCTGGGCGCCATCTCCAATACCTTTATGAAGCTATTCCTGGTCTTGGGGCTGGGCGACCGCGACCTGTTCCGCAAGCTGCTGTTGCCGTTCTTGGTCATCGGCGTTGTCGGTATCGCGACCACGCTGCTCTACTACGACTTGGGTGCCGCGCTGACGCGGGCCGGCGGTTGACCAGCGCCGGTTTGCCGTCCTGGCTTCCGACCGCCGGGTCTCGTTCAACACCCGGCTTGCCCGGGCCTTTCCTGACGAGGGGTCGTCCCCACCTAGCCTGAACCGACCGGCAACCCTTGGGCGGTCGTCCCCGGCATCGACAGGAGAACGAGATGGGCGAGAAGAAGATTTGTGATTACCCCGGCAGTGCAATCGACGTCCAGTGGGACGAGCGGTTGTGCATACACATCGGCGAGTGCGGTCATTCAGCCGGAGAGTTGTTCGTGGCGGGCCGCGATCCCTGGTGCGTACCCGACAAGACCTCGACCGCGGAGGTACGAGAGATCGTCGAGCGCTGCCCCAGCGGCGCGCTGAGCTACGTCGACAAGGCGGGCGAGCCCGAAGCGGCGTCGCCCGAGAACCGCGCGATGGTGGTCAACAACGGGCCCTATTACTTGCAGGGCGACCTTGCCATCGACGGGGCGCCCGAGGATATGCCCGGCGTGGGCCGGCGGGCCGCCCTATGTCGTTGCGGGCAATCCAAGAACAAGCCGTTCTGCGACAACAGCCACTTGGCGGCGAAATTCGAGGACCCCGGCGCCGTCGGCGAGCGCGGTCCGGGCGTGGAAGCCCCTGGCGGGACCTTGCGAATCAAGCCGCTGGCGGACGGCCCGCTCCTGGTGAACGGCAACCTCACGATCCTCGCCGGCACCGGTCGCCCGGCCTGGCAAGGCGCGCAGGCGGCCTTGTGTCGCTGCGGCGCGTCGAAGAACAAGCCGTTCTGCGACGGTAGCCACAAGGACGCGGGTTTCAAAAGCGCCTGATCGCGCGAGGTCATTTGGTCGGGGTATGCCGCAAAGGTCGAAAGCCGGCGCGGCCGGGTGGAGGTGCCATCCCTGGCGGCTTGTCCCTGTACCGGCCTGGTCTCTCCCGTCCCGGGAGCTCCTTTGGAATCGGCACCTCGAGCGAGCTGGGGGCCGTGATCGAGGCGACGCTCCGGGCGCATCCCGCGCCCATTCGCCATTCCGTGGGCGACGGTGCCTCCGTGTGCCGTGTTGCAATCCGTACCACGTGCGTCCCTTCGACCAAAGAGTAATCCTCGGCCGGGCGAGCCGCCGTCGGTGGATGGCCGAGCCGGGGTAGGCTGAATCCCTTGCCAATGTGGGTTTTTTCCTACAGCTCAGCTCGACCCCAGCCGTGTACTCCACGCTTGGGCATCGCGGACCACGGCGTCCGCATCGAGCTGGGTCGCGATGCCGTCTCGCAGCACCCGGCGCCCCTGAATCCAGACCTGCCGCACTTGATTTCTGCCGGCGGCGTAGACGAGCTGGGAGACCGGGTGGTACACGGGCTGCGTCTCCGGAGCGCTTAGATCGACGGCGACCAAGTCGGCGGATTTCCCGGGCTCCAACGAGCCGATCCGGTCGTCGAGCCCGAGCGCCCGTGCGCCGTTGATGGTGGCCATGCGTAGCGCCGCGGCCGCCG
>JBGSTR010000408.1:0-3045 GCA_041736365.1 Chromatiaceae bacterium
CCCCCGGCGCGGAGCCGGCGGACGTCTGGATCCATGCCGTCTCGCTGGGCGAGACTCAGGCCGCGCAGCCCTTGATCAAGCACCTGCGCGGACGCAATCCGCCCGCGCGCGTGCTGGTAACGACGACCACGCCGACCGGCGCCGCGCGCCTGCGCGAGCTGTTTGGCGCCGATGTGCCCCACCGCTATACGCCCTACGACCTGCCGGGCATCCTTGCCCGCTTCCTCGACCGGGTACGGCCACGTCTGGTGGTGGTCATGGAGACCGAGATCTGGCCCAACACACTCGCCGCCTGCGAGCAGCGCGGCATACCGGTTCTGCTCGCCAACGCCCGGCTGTCGGAACGTTCGGCACGAGGCTATCGCCACGCCGGCGATCTGACGGCGGAATCACTGAATCGGTTCGATGTGATCGCCGCCCAGGCACCCGCCGATGCCCGGCGCTTCATCGAATTGGGCGCCGATCCGGCGCGGGTCCGCGTCACCGGGAGCATCAAATTCGATCAGAGTCTGGCGGCGAGCCTGCAAGACCAAGCGGAGGTGATGCGCCGGCGACTCGGCTTGCGCCGTCCGATCTGGGTCGCGGCCAGCACCCACGAAGGCGAGGACGAGCTGATGTTGTTCGCCCACCGGCGCATCCTTCAGGAGGTGCCGCAGGCCCTATTGGTCTTGGTTCCGCGCCATCCGGAGCGCTTCGAGCGCGTCGCCACCCTGGTGATCCGCGAGAGACTCAACTTGGTGCGGCGCAGCAGCCGCGAGCCGTGCGACGAGCAGGCAACCGTCTTCCTCGGCGACAGCATGGGCGAGCTGCAGGTCTTTCTCGCCGCCGCCGATGCCGCCTTCATCGGCGGGAGCCTGGTGCCGACCGGGGGACACAATCTGCTGGAGGCCGCCGCGGTGGGAGTGCCGGTTGCAACCGGACCCCATTGCTTCAACTTCGCCGCCATCACCGAGCTCCTGGTCGCCGAGGGCGCGGCGGTGCAGGTCGCCAATGCCGAGGAGCTGGCCGCGCTGCTGGTGCGCTGGCTATCGGATGCGGCCGAGCGAGCCCGAGTTGGTGAAAACGGACGCCGGGTGGTGGAGCAGAACCGAGGTGCACTCGGGCGATTGACCGACCTCATCGATGCCCGATTGGACGCACCCAAGCCCCGGCCGGGCCAAACAACCGGCTAGCAAACGCCGGTCAGTAGGTCGCCATCGCGGGGTCTACGTCCCGCGCCCAAGCGGCGACCCCACCCTCCAGATTCACCACCCGGCCGAAACCCTGGTGCTCCAGAAAGCGAGCGACCTGTAGGCTGCGGATGCCGTGATGGCAGATGACGATGGTCTCGCGCTCGCGCTCGAGCTGACGGAGCGCCTCGGGGATCTGACGCATCGGCACCGACTCGCTGCCCTCGATCCGGCAGATTGCCAGCTCCCAGGGCTCGCGAACGTCGAGCAGCAGCGGCTTTTCGTCCGCCTCCGCGACCAGCTTCGCGACCTCTCGCGGGCTCAAATTGCGCATGCGTCACTCCCCCGCATCAGAACACGAACCCGTTCGGCTCCGGGGCATTCTTCAGGGCTGGCGCACAGGTCTCGAACAGCGCTTGCCGACGGTAGTCCCGCCCGGCGACGCGGGTGATCAGCACCGCCTGCATGATCGGCGACTCACCGACGATGGCGAACAGCCGGCCGTCCAGCGCAAGCTGGTCCCGCAGCGGCGCCAGGACGGCGTCGGTGGGTACCGAGCCGGTAACCGCGATCACGTCGAACGGCCCGTCGGTGGTAGAGCCGGCGAGCCCGTCGCCCTCGCGCAGCTCGACCCCATCGAGCGCAAGGGGATCGAGTCGGTCGCGCGCCTCGGCCGCCAGTGCCGGATCGATCTCGAGACTGATGACCGGGCCGCCGAGGCGGCTCAGGCAAGCCGTCAGGTAGCCGGTCCCGGTGCCGATCTCCAGCACCTTTTCGCCAGGTTGCGGGGCCAGGGCCTGCAGCATGCGGCCGACGACCTTCGGCGAGAGCATGATCTGCCCGGAGCCGATAGGCACCTCGATGTCCGCATAGGCGAGCCCCTTGTAGCCAGCGGGCACGAAGTCCTCGCGCGGAATCTCCGCGAGCACGTCCAGCACCCGATCGTCCAACACGTCCCAGGGCCGGATCTGCTGCTGGATCATGTTGAAGCGGGCGTTTTCGGTGCTGATTTCCATGGTGCGCGGATCCTCGCGGTTTTCGATTGGGCGGCGTCGCAGCCTACGAACTTTGGGGCCGCAAGGCAACCATCGAAGCCGCGACGCGGTAGGGGCTCAAATCAGGCTCGCGAAGGGCTGCACCTTCACTCGCTCGCCGGCCTTCACGTCGCCCGAGTCATGGGGCAGGACGATGAAGCAATCCGCCGCGCTCATCGAGCGCAGCACCCCCGAGCCCTGCTGCCCGGTGGTTCGCACCGTCGGCACACCATCGTCCGACCGCGCCAGGACCCCGCGCAGAAACTCCGTGCGTCCCGGCCGCTTGCGCAGATCGATTTCGGATACTGCCTCGATCAGCAACGGAGCCTGCTCCCGACCGGTGGCGAGCTTGTGCAGGGCGGGAAGCACAAACTGGTAGAAGGTGACCATCACCGCGACCGGATTTCCCGGCAGCCCGAAGAAGAGCGCGTCGCCGATACGACCGAAGGTCAGCGGACGCCCCGGCTTCATGGCGATCTTCCAGAAGCTCGGCTGGCCAAGCCGCTCCAGCAGCCCCTTGACGTAGTCCGCCTCGCCCACCGACACACCGCCGGAGGTAATCACCGCATCCGCCCCGGCGGCCGCCTCGCGCAAAGCCAACTCCAAGGCGTTCGGATCGTCCCGGACCACACCGAGATCGAGCACCTCCACACCGGCGCGCCGCAACATCCCGAACAGGGTGTAGCGGTTGCTGTCGTAGACCTCGCCCGCGACCAGCGGTTGACCCACGGAGCGCAGCTCGTCGCCGGTGGAGAAGAAGGCGACCCGCGGGCGGCGCCGAACCGAGATCTCGGCCACACCGAGCGACGCGAGCAGGCCGAGGTCCGCCGGGGTCAGGACCC
>JBGSTR010000424.1:0-1876 GCA_041736365.1 Chromatiaceae bacterium
CCCGGTGCGCGGCTACGACCGGGAGCACGCGGACATGGAGGCACTGCTGGAGGCAGAGGCGGGTCTCCTGGCCGTGGCCGAGGCGCCTCTGGTCCAGGCGCTCGCCGCGATTGGCGTGGACCCCGGGACCTATTCATCGAAGCTCGACTACCGACTGGATCCCGACGAGCGAGCCGACAGCGTAGCGAAGTACATTCTGCGCGGGCTGCTGGATACGCTGACGGCGAATGTCGCCGGGACGCGGGCCAACCTGGATGTGGAGTTCCTCCATGATCTGCGCGTGGCCACGCGGCGCATCCGCTCGGCCCTCGCGCAGATCACGGACGTGTTTGCGCCCAAGCTGGTCGAGCGCTGGAAGACCGGTTTTGCCTGGTTGCAGCAAGTGACCGGGCCGGTGCGCGACATGGACGTCTATCTGCTGGACTTCGATCACTATCGCGACAGCCTGCCACCGGCACTGCGGCCGCATCTCAATCCGCTGAAGGACTTCCTGCTCGCCCACTACGGCGAGGAGCAACGGCGCCTCGCCGACGCCCTGGGGTCGGCGCGGTTCGCGGATCTGATCGGGGACCTCGAGACCTTTCTCGCTGCGCCGGTGCCGCTGGATCCGGTCGCGAGCAACGCGGAGCGCCCGATCAAGGTCGTGGCGGACGAGCGCATTTGGCGGATGGCCCGGCGCGTGCGCCGCGAGGGTCGGGCAATCACCTCGGACTCACCCGCCGAGGATCTGCACGAGCTGCGCAAGAGCTGCAAGAAGCTGCGTTACCTCATCGAGTTCTTTCAGAGCCTCTACCCGGCCGACGAGACCCGGGAGCTGGTCAAGCTGTCGCGGACCCTGCTCGATCTGCTCGGCGCCTTCCAGGATTTGGAGGTCCAGGCAGACCATTTGCGTGAGCTGGCGCAACGCATGCGCGACGAGCAGCGGGCGGAAACCGATACGCTGTTGGCAATGGGCGCCTTGGTCGGCGATTTGCTGACCCGACAGCAGCAGAGTCGGGAGCGGTTGGCGCCGGTGCTCGCAGACTACCTCGGACGCGACGTCCAGCAGCGATTCCGCGATCTATTCGGCGCCGCAGGGCGGGGGGACGCAGGCAAATGAGGGTAATCGGGGTCTACAACATCAAAGGCGGCGTCGGCAAGACGGCGACCGCAATCAATCTGGCCTACCTGGCCGCCGCCGGCGGCGCGCGCACGCTGATCTGGGATCTCGACCCCCAGGCGGCCGCCACCTATTACTTCCGGGTCAGGCCCAAGGTGAAGGGCGGCAGCAAGGGACTGGTCAAGAAGGATCGGGACCTGGAAGGGCTTGTCAAAGGCACCGATTTCGATCGGCTGGATCTGTTGCCCGCGGATTTTTCGTTCCGAAATATGGACTTGGTCCTCGAAGACGCCAAGAGCCCGACCAAGCAGATCCATAAGCTGCTGCGTCCCGTCGCCGAGGAGTACGACTATGTGTTCCTCGACTGCCCGCCGAGTATTTCGTTGGTGTCGGAGAACATCTTCCGCGCCGCGGATCTGCTGCTGGTGCCGATGATTCCAACCACGCTCTCGGCGCGCACGCTGGAGCAGCTGCTGGACTTTCTCGGGACGGAGTCGCGCCTTTCGGATCTCGGTGTCTCACCCTTTTTCTCTATGGTGGACCGGCGCAAGCGGCTGCATCAGGACCTGCTGCAGCGGCTTCCGGAGCGCTATCCGGGGTTTCTTCGGGCGAGCATCCCGTACTCCGCCGAGGTCGAGCGCATGGGCGTCCATCGTATGCCCCTGGTGGCCTACGCACCCTCGAATCCGGCCGCCGTCGCCTACCGCGAGCTCTGGGCGGAGGCGCTCGGACGGCTCGGGGTCACCCCGCCGCGGGATGCGGTGGCGGACGCACGTT
>JBGSTR010000450.1:0-8286 GCA_041736365.1 Chromatiaceae bacterium
CCGCCGCGTAGCGACGCCGGTGATCCTCGGGTAAGGACGTGCAATACAACCGCATGAACTCTTCGTGCTCGTGACCGTAACCGGAAAACTCGCTCATCAGACCACCCATACCATCCAGTGCGTGGTGGCGATCGTCTCACCCGGAGCACTTCCGCTCAATATGTTGGCGCATATTTGTTAACTGTCAGTCTAGGAAGACTGAGTAACTTGTTAGTGAACCGTTCCTAACCAGCGCCCTTTCACGAGAACGCCGTCCAGACGAAGAGCAATCCCATCATCGCAATGCCTGCACCCGCACCGCGCAATGCCCATCGGCCCGCCGGCAATGGATGAATCAACCCCAGCCCGATCCCAATGGCGTGCAGACAGCCGGTCGCGATCACAAACCCCATGCTGTACAACATGCCGCTTTGCCCTGGCGGGAGCTCAGTCCCGTGCGCGTGGCCATGGTACAAACCGAACACCCCGACCAGCACCGCCGCCCAAATTAGTTTCGGACGCGCTTCCACGCATACCATCGTTCCCAGCAACAACGCCGACGCCGCAATGCCCAGCTCCACGCCGGGCAGATGCACGCCGATCAGACCGAGAAACCCGCCAAACGCCATGACCAGCGGAAAGGTCACCGGCAGCAGCCAGATCGCCGGCGCGCCGAGTTGAGCCCCCCAGATGCCCACGGCAATCATCGCGAGAATATGATCGAACCCCGACCACGGATGATGGAAGCCGCTCACGAATCCCGCCGCCTGATCGTGCTCGACATGCGCCGACACCATCAACGGCCACAAGACCAGCGGCAGCGCCCACATTCTGTTGATCAGATTTTTCATCGAAACATCATCACCGCGCGTTGAATCGTCCAAAATGCGCCGAGGCCGCCGACCGTGTAGCCCGGCAAAGCTTCCGCCCAATGCGGCCAGCGAATCGCCAGCGTTCGGAAGCTGCGTTCGAGGCCAAGGATCAGCAGCACGAAAAATAATTGCCCGACCTCGACGCCGACGTTGAAGAATAACAACGCCACCGGTATTTCCGCGCCCGGCATGCCGGTGGTGGACAACCCGCTCGCGAAACCGAAGCCGTGCAGCAGGCCGAATAGAAACGCGACGATCCACGGATACCGGATCGTCAGGCTCGTCTCGCCGCGCCAGGTCCGGACAATCTCCGGCCCAAGAAACAGAATCGAGAGCGCCACGGCGGTATTCAGCGGCGGCAGCGGCACGCTCGCGTACCCGAGCGTAGCGATGCCGAGGGTGATGCTGTGCGCCACCGTGAAGGCGGTGATGGTTTTCACCAACGTCCACCGGTCACGCACGATTAGCATCAGACCCAAGACAAATAGCAGGTGATCCGCGCCAAAGAGGATGTGCCGCCAGCCCTGCCACAGGTAGGTTCCCGCCAATTGCAGCTTCGACTGCGCGGCAGCGATCTCGACCCAGGGTTGTGAAGCGCGGGCAACGGCCATCCATTTCCGGCCGTCCAGCGTCTCGACGCGAACCAACACATCGGTGATCGTCAATTGCAGTCCGGGGAATTCAATGCGCGCGCCAGCCAGCCCATCCGGACCCGCGTCGATCGAGCGCCGTTCCACCAGTGAATCCGCTAGTTCCTGGACGATGGGCTCTTTCAGGTTCTTCACTGTCTCGGGCATCTTCAGCACGACCGGCAAGCGCCTGCCCGCCAGGACCGGGGTGCGCCACAGCACACTGAAGGTACCTGGCGCCGTCTCCGTGATCTGCAGATAGGCGGGGCGGGACTCGTGGGCCGACGCGCCAAACGGCAGGATCGCCAATACCAGGGCGAGAACGGCGAAAAGCCGGCGGGCGATGGTGGGGCGCAAGTTCACTGGTTCCATTGCGCCAATCTCGTGATCATGAGACGCCACTCATGGATGGACTCAATCGAGCCCGGCCCAACGGGGCGGCGATACGCGGCGTTTCGCCAGCGAATCATTGCACCCCCCCGTTCGACGAACCGGAGGCGGCAGCCGCGTTGTTGACCGGTGCCGGCGCCGCGTCGGCATTCTCCGGCGGCCCGGGGAGCAACACGGTGTATTTGGCCCGCATCTCCTGATACGCCTTGTCCCACGCCAGCACCTTTTGCTCGGCGAGCCAGGCCGTTTTCACGTCCGTCTCCACTTCCTCGAAGTCGGGTACGCGACCGGGAATGGCGGTGTCCACGAACACCAGATGCCAGCCGAAGCCGGATTCAACCGGCCCCTGCCATGAGCCGGTCGGAAGTTTCTCCACGGCCAGGGCGAACTGCGGCCCGAATTCCTTGCCGAGAAAATCCGGCGCGCGGTCGCGGTAATACTCCTGGAACATGAAGGGGTCCGTGGACGACTCGGGGAGGTTCACCGCCTCCGGCTGGCCGGCCAGTTGGGCGAGCAATGTCGCGGCATCCGCCCGGGCGTTCGTGCCGCGCCGATCCGGCGAAAAGTAGAGGTGCCGGAAGCTGACCCGTTTGGGCATGGCAAACTTGTCCGTATTGTTCGCATACCATGCCCTCAATTCCGCGGTGGTCGGTTCCCGCGCGGCGGCGACATCCTCGGCGAGAAACTGCATCTTCTGGGCCATGCGGCGTTTGACGATCTCGTCGTTCTTATCGAGGCCCAACGCCAGTCCCTCGCGGTAGAGCACTTCGGACTGAACCTTCTGCTCCACCAGCCGGCCGAGCTCTTCCGTGGTCGGATCGCGTCGCCATTGGGACTGGAACAGCACGACCAACTGGGAGAGGTCGTCCAATGACAGTTGAATCTCCTGCGCCGATGGCACCGCGCCGCTGGCCGGTTGCAGGTAGTGGTAGGCGGCAAAGAGCGCGGCTCCAATGAGCAGGAAATGAAGCAAGGGCTCGCGCAGCAGGCGTTTCATGGAGAGATCACAGTCGCGCCGCGCGGCCCGCGACCTTGGTCATGGTCGCGGCAGCGGCGGGTTCCAGCGCGCCGCGTTGTCTTCCGCGGGGGCAGCCTCCGGGGAGATGCCTGATGACCGGGCATTTGGACTCTGCTTAAGGTAAGCGAGTATTGCCAGGCGCGAGGGAAACTGCTGGCGGACCTTCGACTTCATCAGCGCGAGGTAATCCGGTACCGCGTCCCAATACTGCCAGGCTGCCAGGTCAGGCGCGACGTTTCCGGCGATCTCCGGGTGCGCCTGCATGAAGACCCGGTAGGCCTGGATCACCCGCTCGCGCGGGATGGCGGCGTTGGTGGTGCCATGCACGGAAAGTGCGAGCAGCGCCGCCTGAATTTCAGGCGTTGAGCGTTTTGGGTCGGCGAGATAGTTCGATTCGATCCACGCCACGCGCGCCGAGCCGTTCAGCTCCAGGTCCGCGGCCAGCATCGAGCTCAAGCTCGCCACGTCGCCCGATTGCCAGGCCGCTTGCAGGCGCTTGTCCAGGGTGGCGGCATCCTGCGCGTTGCCGGAGATTCCCAACAGCAGCAGGCTGATCGGATGGTGTGTTGCGAGCTGCGGGTCCGCCAGACAGCGGCGAAGTGCGGCGGTGTCGAGGAGCGGCTTCGCCGCACGCAGCGCGGCATAGGGTGCGGCCCCGAGCTCGGCATAGGCGAGCTCGACCGCCAGCGGCTCCGAATCATTCAGATGGGGAACAACCAGGGCGACACGGGCCCGCCAATCTTCCGGGCTCATCTCCGCTGGGCGCTTTCCGGCCGCGAGCGCACGCAGCCAGTCGGCATGAGCGCCGTCAATTGCTCCGAGTATGACCCACGTCGGCAACGGGTCGTCACGGACAAGGAGCAGCGGCTGGGGGTCCGTAGGTCTCGCGTCGCCGCGAGCGGGTGCGTTGCGCGGGTATCCACCCTCCACCATGCCATCCGCCGGCGGTTCTCCCTTGATGACCTCGGTCACGCGGAAGCGTCCCGCGTCCGCGGTCGCGAGCGCCAGCACGGCCTGCGGGGTGGTGACCAGCTGCTGGGCCTGGGATGGCTGGCCCCATCCCAGGCAAATCGGACACGCGAATGCCTCCGCGCCCCGTAACAGCAGCGCGGCGGCCAGGAGCCGTGTCGTTACCAGCATGATCGGGCGCTTCTCATCGCGCGAACCAGGCACCTTCCACCTTCTGTCTTAACGCCTCCAGGTCCTGCTTCATCTTCTCCACTCTGAGCTCGGCCGTCTCTTCCAGCTTGGCGCCCACCTCGCCCGCCATCTTCACGAGCATCCGCCGCCGCAGCGATTCGCGCATTTCCTGGAACTTCGACTGTTGCTCCGCATTGAGCAGCGGTTTGATCTTCTCGTCGATGGACACGCCGGTCTGGCGCAGCTCCTTGAGCTTGTCCACGCCGCTGAGCGTCGTGTCGGTCTTGAGCGCCTGCAGTTTCTTGATTTCGTCATCGAGGATCGGGATGATCTGCGACTTCTGCTCCTGGGTCAGTCCCAGCTCGATCGAGAACTGGTTGGTGATTTCCGTGAGCGGGTTCACCGCGATTTGCGGCGCGGGAATGATCTCGTAGTTGGCATAGCCGAACTCGTTGCTCCGGGCGAGGTAATAGGTGTCGCCCAGCTTGTGGACGGCCCAGGAGTACGGGTCTTGGGAGACCCAGGTGATGAGCTTGTCGCCCTCGATCTGGTAGTTGCTGGTCTCCCCTTGGTAGCCATCGCGCACGACGTTGCCGAAGCCGCTGGGCATGTCGGCTCTCTCGCCGACGCGGAACACGATCATCTGACCTTCTTCCGTGAAGTTTTCGCTGAACTGCTCGCCGGTCACATTGTTGCGCAGCCAGAACGCCTTGCCGACGATCAGCTCCTTGAGCGCCGCGTCGTCCAGCGCGGTGGCGCCTTTCGCCTTGAGGTCGGCGACGGTCATCCCGGCGGTTGCATCCTTCCGCGCCTCGGCGGACGGCGCATACCAGATCGGCGAGCTCCAGGCGCGTTCTTGCCCCGTGAGCGGGACCACATCCGGCGGGGGAATGCCGGCCTTGACGGCCTGAATGAGCGTCCACCGCGGCGTGGGAATCTCCAGGACCCGCGCGTAGTAGAAGGCGTGGAGGCTGGCGTCGAACTCCGGATCGCTCCACACCGTCTTGAGCTCCGTCGCTCCGACCGAGTTTTCGTAGGTGGCTTTCTGGATGTTCACCGTGCTCTGGATCGCGGGGACCCGACCGGACCAGGTGTCGGGCGTGCGGTCGCCCGCCCAGGCCACGTCGAAAATCTTCTCGAAGCTCTGGCCGTCTTTCGTCCAGCCCTTGATGATCTGAATGCGGTCAAGGTTGGCCGAAGTCGGATCCTTCACCGCCCAGACCACAAATTTCGGCGCCGTTCCTTTCCCGCCGTCGGGCATGACCGGCAGATCGGCGCCCATCGGAACGCCCTTGGCATAACCGGTCATCACCCAGTCACGCCCGGACATCATCTTGGCGTCGAAGTCCCAGCCGCCGAAGAGGCGCACCTTGATGTGCGGGCCGCTGACGCCGAAGGTTTCCTTGCGATACATCGCGTCCCAGATCGCGGCGCGGGTGTTCTCCTCGGCCCACGCGCCCGTCAACCCGCCCGGGTTTTCCAGACGCACGTCCATGGTGCCGCCGATGAGGACCCCGGCGAAGCGCCGTTCGAGCGTTCCGTCGGCGTCCGCGTGCAGGCCGAAGAAATTCTCCTGGCGGTAGGGGCTGCCGGTGTTGTGGGAATCGGAGCCGCCCGCCATGCCGAACTTGTAAGGGTTGTAGCCCCGGGTGTCCTGCATCGCGAGCCCGTCCTTCAATGCCTGGCGGGCATAGCTGCCCGTGATGCGATCCACTCGGCCCACGTCGGCCGGGAGCCCCAGGACTGCCTCATACATCTCGTAGCCGGCAAACTCATCGTTCGGCGACAACAACGGATGGGCTTCCGACTGGCCTTTGCCCTGCTTGATCTCGATCAACCGCTCGTTGCGCATGCGCGACTCGGCCCAGGCGGCGTCGATCGGCCGGCCGGTGGAGTTATCGACGTCCGTCGGGTACATCCAGCCGTCGCTCACATTGGCGTTGTGCGAGATGGCGAGGAGCTCAATGCCCGCCTTGCGCTGGGTGTCCATCCATTTCCAGAGCTCCGCGGGCACATTGGAGTCGAGCGAGCTGAACGGCGCGGCTGGCACGTTGTCACCCCGGAAGAAGACATTGCGGTGCAGGTTGCGATTGCCGGGCATCGAGGTCCACTCGTAGGAGCGGAAGGCCGTGAACTTGCCGGGCTCATTGGCCTCGTCGGCGAGCTTGCAGTTTTCCGCCCATACCGTCTCCGTGATCTTCGGGCTCATCAACGCCTTCACCGGCGCGCCGGAGTTGAGCTTGAGCAGATAGGAGAAGACCCGGTTCTGCTCCTCCTTGCTGTTGGGGTCGTTCATGATCAGGGGCTGCGCCGCCGGCAGCGTGCTCACGTAGGATCCGGGCGTATTGGCCTCTTTGGTGATGCCGACATACTCGGAGTGGTCGGTCACACCCATGAAATCCATGGGCGTCTCGATCTTGATTTCGTAGCCCATCGGGTGCTTGATCGGCTGGCCCTTGGCATACTTATAGGCATCAGCGGGCCCGGTGACCCGGTTGCCCATGACCCAGGCGTCCACCGACCAACTGGTGTGGATATGGGTTTCGCCGAAGTAGGCGTTGCGCTCCGGGTTCGGCTGCGTCGGAGCTTCAGTGTCTTGCGGGGGACCGGCGGGTACGATCAGCCTCTGGCCGACCTTGATCTTCTCCGAGCCCAGCTTGTTGGCCTCCTCCAGCTCGGCCACCGTGACCCCAAAGCGCTTGGCGATGGCGGCCAGGTCGTCGCCCTCAGCCACCATGTAGCTCGTAGTGGCCGGGTCAAATTGGCCCTCGGCGTGGTGGCGCTTTCCCTGGTCTGCGGCTTGGGCGCCGGCGGCAAGGAGGCCGGCCGCCAAGACCAAGACCAAGACCAGGTGGATAGGCTTTTTCATCATGCGATCCCCCTCCAGATACCGAAGCTTTTGGACTAACTGAAAACCCCTTCACCCACACTCCCGCTCCCGCACGGGGAGCGGGGAACTATGCCCAGTTTAGGGCGCCCACGGCATCCTTCGGACGACCGCGCGCGATGCTCGACAATTTGCATGCGGTATCTCCTCTTGGGTTTGGGATAGAGACTCGGGAGCAAACCGCCGGGTCACCCGGTCACGCTGATTCGAACGACGTTCTTGTAATCCAGACTCACGTAGCTGCGCATGCGGGCGAACTGGTTGATTGGCGCGCTGTGCTCGCCGGTCATGTGCGTGGCCGTCAGGACCTCCCGCGTCACGTCCATCATGACCAACGGAAAGCCGTAGACGTACTCCTCCTCCCCCACGAGCTCGCCGAAGTCGGCCCTCACCGATTGCAACGCCGCGCTGTTGAAGGAAACCAGCATCGCCAGCACGGCGATGGTGCCTCTGAACAAGGATTGCGTTCTCACGCAGAGCCCCCCGTAGGCTTGAAATCAATTCGCGTTTTGGCGATCACGGAGCCACGCCCATGCCAGGAGCCCCACCAGGACGGCGTGCAGCACCACGACCGGCCACAACAGGACCCCGACGAACGCGCCGCCAAGACCGAGGCCGGCGAGGTACAGGGTCAGCACCACGCCGTAGGTCAACATGCCAGCGAACGCGGTGCTGCCCGGCCAACAGCTCACGCCCAATCCGATCAGGGCGATGCCGGTCACGCGGGCGATCACCAAGCCGACGCCGACGAGGTCACCGAAACCCAACAACAGCTTGGCGACGATGGGCGGATCGATCAGCAAGGCGAGGCCCACGGCCGCCTCCCCGACGGCGGCCAGGGCGAGGAGCTTCTTCGTCACGTCTGCCATTCGACGACTCCTCCGGGGGCAACCCCCGGCGTTGCCGGCAGCGATTACCGTGGAAGTCGCGCCGGGAGCGCGCTCCGATTCTCCCTCCCCCACTGGGAGAGGGCGGGGTGAGGGAACGGCCAGGGCGCCCGAACCTTTCATATTCTGGGGTGGCGCGGACTCCATGGCCGTTAGCGCTTCGCTTCGGCCTGCTGCTCCGGTTCGAGCTTGAAGGTCAACTTGTCGATCCTGCCGGTGAGCTCGAACGGCGAGTCGTAGCGATACTCCACTGGGTACTTTGACGAGCCCAGATGAATGGGTACTGCCCTCGCTTAGGGAACATGGCCGGACCAGCCTCTTCGGGCGCGCTCGATTATGGCGAGATCCCGAACGCAAGGATTGACATTTCTCGACAGTTTGCGCTTCAGGCGCCGATCGCGGGTCGGCCCGAGCGGAGCCCGGCCGTCGCCAGCGGGGTCGATCGGGTCAATCCCGGGGCTGGGTGGCGCGCCAGCGGGTGGAG